>JBBTGK010000068.1:0-7019 GCA_038060635.1 Cyanobacteriota bacterium
TATCTTCTTTAGATATAAATTCAATATATTCAAGTTGTATTTTATTTTTAGATTTATTATATTCTAATAATCCAATTAAAACTTTCATTTTAGATGATACTTCTTGATGTGCTAAATTAAACATAAGATCATTTATTTTATTATTTAAAATAACACTTATAAAACTAAATAATAAAATTGAGAATACAAAAAATAAAGAAAATAATTTTACTTTTATTGAATTAAAAAAAGGTATTTTATTGTAAAATATAACCAGATCCTCTTATTGTTTTTATAAGTTTTTCATTGAAGTTTTTATCTATTTTATTTCTTAAATAATTTATATAAACATCAATCATATTACTATTAGTTTCAAAATCATATAGGTTATCATATATTTCACTTCTTGATACTATTTTATTGCTATTTAATGCTAAAAAATATAGAAGATTATATTCTTTTGAAGATAGATTTATTTCAATATTTGCTCTAAAAACGGTTCTTGTATTAGAATCAATTTCTAAATCTTTTATTTTTATTATAGGAGATGCTTTCCCTTTACTTCTTCTTATAAGTGCATTTAATCTTGCTACAATTTCAAAAAAATTAAATGGTTTTGTAACATAATCATCTGCACCAATATTAAAACTAGATATTCTTGAATTTATATCATTTTTTGCGGTTAATATTAATACAGGTGTTAAATAATTATTTTTTCTCATATAATCAAGAATATATATACCATCATATTTAGGTAAAGATAAATCTAAAATTATAGCCATATAATCAGTAGAAATTATTTTGTTTAACCCTTCTTCTCCATCATTTGATATATCAACTTCAAAAAAATTATCTTCAAGACCTTTTTTTAGAATTTTAGCTAATTCTTTTTCATCTTCTATTATCAAAACTTTCACTAATTTTTCCCAACTAAATTACTATTTTTTAGACTTCATATTCTATTATAGAATTAATAAACTTAGAATTTATATTAAAAAAAATTTTATAAAATAAAGGCTACTAAAAAAAATCTTTTTAAATAAGTTATCGATATTTTTTATTTTACATTTATAATTTGAATAAAAATATATAATTTGCTTAAACATTCTATATGATAATGATATTGACTAATATTAGAATAAAAGGTATATTGAGAGTTGTTAAAAATTCAGGTTAAGCCCGATTATATATTAGTTTAAAAAGAGGTAAAAATAAAGTGAGTCAACAATTATTGAGAGATGTTACCGCAGAGCAATTAAAAAAAGATTTGCCTGAGATCAGTGTTGGTGATACTGTAAAACTTGCAGTTAAAATCGTAGAGGGCGGAAAAGAAAGAATCCAAAATTACGAAGGCGTTGTTATAGCTAAAAAGGGAGACGGAGTTTCTCAAACTATAACAGTAAGAAAAGTTTTTAGAGGAATAGGAGTAGAAAGAATATTCCCTGTTAATTCTCCAATGCTAGATTCTATAAAAGTTATGAGAAAAAGTGTTGTTAGAAGAGCAAAACTTTACTATCTCAGAGGTCTTACAGAAAAAGCGACAAGACTTAAAGAAAGAGCAAGAAAATAGTTTTTTTAATTTAATTAAAAGATTTAAGCAAGACAATATTTGTCTTGCTTTTTGTCATATAATTTTTTATAATTTTATTTATAATATTAATAAAATCTTCTATTTACTAAATTTATTTAGGAAATTTATTCCTTTATGACTTAGCTAACACTTTTTTAAAGATATTTATTGTATTATAATTCTATGGAGTTAGGATTATTTAGGAATAAGAAAAAACATGACAGCAAAAATATTAGCAAGATCCATACTATCTTTAGTGTTAGTAATAGCTTCTTCATTTAGTGCATTAGCTGAAAGTAAGCTTGATATTCGTTTAGATGGTGATGCGGATGTAACATACAACTCAAATATAGCTCAAGTACAAGGTTTCCCTGGAGATATTATAAATTCTTACACTGGTAGTGCAACTGCTAGATATATGCTCCCATCTCAAACTCAAATTTTAGCTAGAGTTCAAGCTCAATATTCTAAATTCATAAAAACATCTGATTTTGATAGACTTGGTTTCACAGGATCTCTAAATTTATCTCAATGGCTATTTAACTCTTTAAATGTTTATGTTGCCCTTCAACCCATAAAATCAATTTCATTAACTAGTAACAAACAACCGTTAGATATGTTATATATGACTGGAGCGACTTATTACCTTCCATTTTTAGAAAATGAACTTGCTTATGGTGGTTATCTTTTTGATAGATTGCAAACAGAAGCGGCAGATTATAGATCTTATGATCATACTGTTTTTGTAGGTTTAAGGCATCCTTTTTCTGATAATTTTATAACCTTTCTAGGCGGAAGAGCTAAATTTAGAAATGTTGATAACAATCAAAATGATAAACAATTTTCAGGAAATATATCAGCTCAATACATTATTACAGATTGGCTTTCTATACAAGCAACAGGTGAATATACTCAAGTAATTGCCTCTGTAGCAGATAAAAACGTTGGTGTATATAATATCGGCATTAATCTTGCTGGTGGTCTTAATAATTCTTTTAAATTTTAGGAAATAGGGAGTAAAAAGTTAAATGTTAAAAAAAGTAAGCGGGATTTTTTTGTCAAGTTTAGTTTTGGTTTCTTCTTTCGGTTTTGATGCAAAAAGTGAAAGTGATCAAAGAAAAGCTATTGTTCAAAATTTAGTTAAACAAGTTCAAATAAAAGTTGGTTCTGGTGCATGGAGAAATGCAGCTGCTAGTCAACAGTTATCACCAGGGTCTCAAATAAGAACAGGCGCTGCATCAAAAGTAGAGCTTTTATATCCTGATGGAACTCTTACAAGATTAGGAAGTAGAACAACTTTAAGCGTTTTAGATAGATCTAATAGAGCTGTGAAATTAGATAAAGGTAAAGTTTGGTTTAAAGTAGCAAAAAAATCAGCTGGTTATAAAATATACTCACCAACAGCTATGGCAGCTATTACAGGAACTGAAGGGTTCTTTGACTTTGATGATAGATCTGGAGATAAAGACGAACAAGAAGCTAGTTCTGTTATTAGAATAGCGTCATCTGATAAAAACTTCAGAATAGCTGCGGATGCACCTATTATTAATGCAGGATTAGTAGAAGGAAGTATGGATATGTTTAAAGGAGCTGATGATAAAGGTAATCCTATAGGAGGCTCTAACTCTATTAAAGAAGGTCAGATATTTAATATGATAGGAAATAATATAAATATCCAAAATCCTGGTATAGGAAGTATTTTAAAACAATATGGTGATATTAGTTCTAGTTCTGCTGGGAATGGAAATAATAATAACAACAACAACAATAATAAAAAAGAAGAACCTAAAAAAGAAGAACCTAAAAATGATTCACCTAAAGTAGATAATAAACCAGCACCAAAAAGTATCAGTGATGAAAAATTAGGGCAATCAAATGTTACTACAGAAAAGCAACCTAACTTACCTAATAAAAATCAAAATGTTAACACGTCTCCAACAACAGGTACTTTAGAAATAATAATAAAGTAATCTGTTTTATTTTATTATTATAAGGATTGAAACTCAACATTTATTAGGAATGCTTTAAAAGCGTTCCTTTTTAAAAATATACCCATTTAAATTGTAATAAAATGATATACTTTTGAGAAAAATTATTGTTTATCAGTAAAAATTTTGTCAGCAATTATTATTATGTTATACAGTTTATTTTATGTGGATGAAATATGAATTTATGTTAAAATTAAAAACCATTGAAGAGATCAAATTTCGTACTACTTTTTAAATTTATTAAGGCAATAATTGAACATCCGTCATAACATCGCCTGCTACTAAATCAAGTACAACATTGAATCCTGAAGTAACTAAACCAAAAGCTGCATAGTTATTATTAAACTCTGGTCTTGCATCTAATGTAATAAAAAATTGACTTTCAGCAGTATTTGGATCAGGAGTTCTTGCCATACCAACAACACCAGGAATATCAAAACCTACTGTTGGGTTAATTTCTAAAGGAATTGTTGTTCCAGAACCTCCACTTCCTGTTCCTGTTGGATCTCCACCTTGTATAATCATTTCTACTAAAGGATCGTATCTATGAAAAGTTAATCCATTATAAAAAGCATTTGCTACAAGTCCTACAAAATTCTGTGTTGTTACAGGCATTTTATCTTCAAAAAGAACAAATTGAAAAACTCCTTTATTTGTTGTAACTTGAACAATTCTATTAACTATACTAGTTGTTGAATTTAGTGTTTTTTTGATATGATAAATACTAAAAAGTGGATTGTCTATATTACTTTCCCAAGTTATATGAACGCCTTCTCCAAATAAATCTCTTGCAATAGAAGGATTTTTATAAGCTTTACCTACAGATCCTTGAGATACTTTTTGTGGAACATCCCAAATCGAAGTAAAATCTTTATTAGTCATTTTTGAAAAATATATACCATCAGTGAATTGTTCCCAAACTGCATAAGAATAACCGTATATATCAGAAACAACTTTTGCATTAGAGCAAGAAAAAAATGAAGTATTTGAAATATTTACTGGTGTACTCCATGCTGTAGTATCTGTATTATCATTATTTCTGGAATAATATATATCTTTTATCCCTTGATTTGCTTCTTCCCAAACAACAGATGGTCTTGAAATACCATCTAATGAAATAGAAGGATTATATCCTGCTGAACCTTGGCTAGATAATTTTTCTTGAGGTGACCAAAGTGTAGGAGCAAGAAGTTTTGAATAATATATATCATGAGAGCCATTTTGTATTTCTTCCCAAACAACATAAGGTGTATTGAGAGTATCAACAACTAATGATGGATTTGCAGAGTTATTTTTAGAGCTTCTAGAAACATTATCAGCACCATTCCACGTTACACCATTTGAAGATGATGAATACCAAACTTCACCATCATTTGTCCAAACAACATGTAATAATGAAGACCCTGCTACTATTTTTACAAGACTATCTCCTGTAGAAACATCAGCTAATTTAACAGGGGTTGTTAACCAAACACCAGTGGCATCTGCCCCCATATAATAAATACTTTTTTCATGTGCAAAAACCATATGAATATTTCCAGCAGGGTCAACCGCAATAGAAGGCCTTTTTGGTTCTATTTTTGTTGAAGATGTATCTGTTACTCTGTAATAAGGTGTCCAAATAGAATTAGTATCATCATATTTAGAATAAAAATCATCAAAAAAACCAATATTAGGTAGTTTAGTTTCCCAAACAACATGTGGTGTTCCTGTATCATCAACTGCAAGAGTTGAGTTTTTTGAAAGTCCAATATCACCTGAAACATTTGTTATTACATCACTTGGTAAAACTTTTATTCCAAATTTATTTTTTGAATTTATTAATTTCTGGTTTATTAGTGATTTTGAAAAAGAGTTTTTATTAATTTTAGTATCTGTCTTAGGAGAAAACATTTGATTCTTTTGAGAAGCCAAATTTTGTTTCAAATCAATATTTTTATTACTTATATTTGTATTGCAACCTAAAGATAAAGCTATTGCAAATAAGCCTACAAATAAATTTTTAGAGAAACTAATTTTTTTCATAAAAAACATCACATACAAAAACAAAAACAAATACTATTATATCAAATAATATTGAAAATTTTGTTCACGAATTTTAATGAAAAATCTTTTTTTACACTTAAGGCTAAATATTGCTATTGTTTTATCTCCTATTTTTCTTTGGGGCGTTACATTATCGCAAGAAAAAAACATGTTAAATTTACTTATATCTTTTGTTCTTTTTCATGTATTTTTGTATGGTGGTTCTAATGCTTATAATTCTTACTATGATAAAGATGAAGGACCTATTGGTGGTTTAAAAAATCCACCCAAAATTACAGAATCTCTATTGTATTTTTCACTAGGAATAAAAATTTTAGGATTAATAATTTCTTATTTTATAAATATATATTTCTTTACAATTTATTTATTTTGTTTTATCTTATCCATTATGTATTCACATCCGCTTACAAGATTAAAAGCAATGCCTTTAGTAAGTCTTTTGGTCGTAGGTTTAGGACAAGGTGGTTTAGCATTTATGGCTGGTTGGTTTAGCCAAAGAACCGATATTAGTAATTTTTATTTATTTTTATTTGGTATGTTTTCAACTATTTTTATGTCTTTTGGAATTTATCCTCTTACTCAAATATATCAAATAGAAGAAGATTCAAAAAGAGGTGATATAACATTTGCTGTAAAATATGGAATACGAAAATCTTTTATTTTTTCAGTTTTATGTACGATTATTTCTGCCATTTGTATGATAAGTGTTATATTTATAAAAAAATTGTATTTTGATATGATTTTAATTTCACTATCTTATGTTATTTTTATTTTTTTAGTAACAAATTGGTCAAAAAATTATAATGAAAAAGAAATTTTTGCTAATTATGCAAAAATAATGAAAATAAATTATATGAATTCAATAGGTTTTATTTTATATATTTTATTTAATTTATTTTTTAGAAGTTAATAAAATAAAAAAATCATTAAACGATTTTGAATTTAAAACAATTTTTTTTTAAAAAAAATTATAATAAATAGATATTCTTTTTTATGCTATAATTGAGAAATATTTTATAAATCATAAATGTGGTTATTATGATAAATAAAATTCAATAAGAACAAAAAGTTTTAGATTTATTTTTTTGTTCAAATAAAACACTTATTTATTTTTAGTATTAGAAAATAACTCAATGACAACAGAAAAAATTATTGAAGACTTTAATACTCTGTATAAATACCAATACTTTTTACCAAAAAGTAATAAAGAAGAGTTTGTTCATGATCTAAATAAAATAATTCAAAATATTCAACAAAATGGATATAGTTATTCGACAAATAAAGATATTGAGTTATTTGATACTTATGATATAGAAACTTATGAAAAAGAAGAGGATGAAGAAAGCTTTCTTCATATTGATCCTGTATTGAATGAAGAAATTGAAGCTAATTTAGCCCAAAGAATTATGCAAAAAATACAATTAGATTCAATGTTA
>JBBTGK010000069.1:0-6690 GCA_038060635.1 Cyanobacteriota bacterium
TGAAACTTTTACAAAAATTCTCCCATACCATTTAGATTTATAATCCAACATATTAAAAAAAGTTCCCCATCCAGCATCTAAAATAGATTTATTTAAACCCCCTTTTAGCTTTAGCTTTGTTTTGTTTAAATCCTGTTCCAGATTCATTTGGTTGTGCTTTTAGTTTTCTTACTAGATTTTTAATTTGTAAATCTTCAACTACTATAACTTGGTTCTAGTTTATTAGTTTTATTGATACTTTAGGATTCAGAATTAAATAACTTCCGTAAGTTTATTAATACACTCATATTACATTAATGACAGGCGTAAAGCACTGTCAGTACTGTAATATTCGTTATCCTGAATAAATATTAAAGAAACTAAACAAAAACTTATCTGGATAGGCGTAAAGCACGATCCAGACAAGTTTTTGTGATTTATTAAAATTATTTCTAATTTAAATATTATTTTTTTCTTAGTTCAAGAAGTTATTTAATTTACGATCCTTATTTATCTATAACACAATTTGGATAATCAGTTTTATCATTAGGGTTTTCAGAATTTGTTTCTTTTGAAGGACCACCAGAGGAAAAATAACGTGTTAGTGTCCATCCAGATTGGCTACCAGTTACGGTTGATTGAGATCTTTCCCAAATAACATAACCAAATTTTGTATCCCATTCATTTACAGCTTTTAAATTTGCTCCATTTACAGAAGGATTTGAGCTAGGTAAGTTAAAACTACATGGCTTATGAGTTAAACCAGAATCAATGTTTACACCACTATTACCTACAACATATTGAATAGGACGAATCCATGTATTTGAACTTGAACCAGTAGTATAAAATCTTATAGATTGGAGCATATGAATATGACCAGCTATTATTGCCTTTAATGAACAAGGTAAAGAATCAGTTTTCCAACAATCTGTATTTGGTATGTAATCAGATGGGGGATCATTAATTTCTCTAGAAACACCTTTATTTGTATTAGTTTGAATAGATAATTCTGAGATTGCTGTAGTCAAATCTTTTTGCATGTTAGATTCAACCGCTTTAGGTGTTTTTCCACTCTCATCAGTATGAACTCCCCAAAGAGGTTTATGTGTTACCCACCATGATGAAGTAACATCATTTGATAAATTAAGCATTGTTTTAAAATTATCAACCTGAATATTAGAACTATTATCTTCTGAAGAGTCCATCATTATAAATCTATGTCCCAAAGTACTTGGAGAAGTTGTTCTTACCTTAACATCAAAATACCATGGTGGTAAATTACTGTAGTTATTTGATGAACAACTTATCGAATCTGAAATTGTTCTATTTTGTAAAAAATAAAACCAACCTGTACCCCATGGAGCTTTTTTAGAGCTAGTATCTTCATAATTACAAGTTTCATGATTACCTCTAGAAGGTACCAAAGGAGCTTTAAGTAATAAAGATTGAACTGGATAAAAGAATTCTTGATACCAATATTTCCATTGGTCTGAACTACCTTTATTGCTATAACGATAATCTCCAGTGTGAATTACTAAATCTGGATTTTTATTTGCTGCATCTACTGAAAGTGAACGAGCTGGCCAATCTGAATCTTTATTGCAACTTTGATCATCATTATCACGGCATCCAGAATCACCAAATCCTGCAATTTTTATTGTTCCATTATTTTTTCTACCTACACTGTAAAGTGTTGGGAATGATGCTTTTGGAGCTGTTCCTGAAGAAGACCATAAATTAACATCTTTATTACTTTTTTGAAGTATTGCAGAAGTCCATGAAGGATCAAAACTTGTTTCACAAACAGTAATAGGAAATTTGCTTGAATCTGAATCTGTTGATTTGGCAGGATAACTACGAGCATAAAAATTTCCTGTAAATACATTCGCATAACTTCCACCAACTTTAGAAAGAGTATAATCACCGCAATTTTTGTTTGCCCCCTGAATAATAAATCGGCTAACTCCTGCTAATTCAGTATTGCTTGAATCGTTGCCAATAATTTGTGTCCAAATAGCCATTACAGAGCCATTTGGAGCATTATTAGGATCTGGGCTTAGACCTATTCCAGCCATACTTTCAGTTGTAAAACAAAACGAAAATAATAGCATTAAAATGCTACAATCTAATAATTTTATTGATTTTAAGTCTTTCAATATTAAACATCCTTTACTTAAATTAGTATAATTGACGTTCACTTAGGACAGAGTCACCAAGGATTCTTGAAGCACACCTAACCTAATGATTTTTGTGTTTAACTTCAGGAGTTCCGCCCAAACTCCATTTTTTTTGAATATTTATTATATTAATTTTATTTTTGAATATATATAAAGTACATAAGAAAATTTAAATTCATAAAAAAAAAATCTTTTAACTATAATACACTCTCATTATAATAGTAATGGTAGGTAAAGCCATACTATTTACATATTTTGTATCTACAATAAATATACATTATTTATAATATAACATAAAAAATATTAATTTTATGTAGGAATTAAAATATTATTTTCAATAAAAAAAGAACAGTTTTCACTGTTCTTTAATTTAAAAAAGAAAACTATCTTGCGTTAGCTAATTCAACGATTTCTTTAACAGCATCATCCATAGAGCTTCCTACTTTATATCCAGCATTAGAAAGCATTTCTCTTGCAATTTCTTCATTTGTTCCTGTAAGTCTAATTACAACAGGAATATCAATTTTCATTCTTTCAAAAGCAGTTAATAAACCTTTTGCAACATCATCACATCTTGTTATTCCACCAAAAATATTAAATAAAATACCTTTTAGTGGTTTAGACATTAATATTTTCATTGCTGAAACAACTTTATCAGGGTTTGAAGAACCACCAATATCAAGGAAGTTAGCAGGTTTACCACCATTATATTTAACTACATCCATTGTTGCCATAGCTAAACCAGCTCCATTAACAACACAACCAATATCGCCTTCTAATTCAACATAACTTAAACCAGATTTTTTAGCTTCTTCTTCTAACATATCTTGAGCAGTAAGATCTTTCATTGCTTCCCATTCTGGGTGTCTGAATTCTGCGTTATCATCCATATCAACTTTTGCATCAGCTGCAATTAATTCACCTTGAGGTGTAACAACTAAAGGATTTATTTCTGCAAGAGTACAATCATTTTCCATAAAACATTTAAACAATTTTTTAATCATATCAAACGCTTGTGGTCTTAATGCAGCAGGAAACCCTGTTCCAAAAACTATTTGTCTTACATGATGATCTTGTAAACCTACTGATGGATCAACAGTTACTTTTATTATTGCTTCAGGATGTTTTTCAGCAACTTCTTCTATATCAACTCCACCCATAGCACTAGACATAAAGGTTATACCTCTATTTCCACGATCTTGTATAACACTTAAATAATATTCTTTTTCAATATCAATAGCTGTTTTAACTAACACTTTTTTTACAGTAAGGCCTTTTATATCCATACCAAGTATTTTTTTTGCTGTTTCAAGAGCTTCTGGTTTTTTTACTACTTTAACGCCACCAGCTTTACCTCTTCCACCAACATGAACTTGAGCTTTAACAACAATTAAGTCGCCTAGATCGCCAAGACCTTTTTCAACTTCTTCAATTGTTGATGCTACAAATCCGCTTCCTGTCGGAATACCATATTTTGCAAAAAGTTCTGCACCTTGATATTCATGTAATTTCATTTTCAATTCTCCATAAACAAAAAATTATAATATTGGTAACTCTATATCTGGCATATCTTCGCAAAGCTCTAATAAAACACCAGATGTAGATTTTGGATGAACAAAAGCTATTTTTTTATTACCAGCCCCTGTTTTTGGTTCTTTATCGATAAGTTTTATATCTTTTTCATCAAGTTTAGAAATGTGTTCTTCAATATTTTCAACTTTTATTGCAATATGATGAAGACCTTCTCCTCTTTTTTCAATGAATTTAGCTATAGGGCTATCAGTTTCGGTTGCTTCTAAAAGCTCTATATGAGTTGAACCTAATAATAAAAAAGCTGTTTTAACTTTTTGCTCTTTTACAATTTCAATTCCTTCTAAATTTAAACCCAAAGCATCACTATAAAACTTTAAAGATTCCTCTATATTTTTTACAGCTATTCCTATATGATCAAGTTTCATTGATGTTATCTCATTTTTTTCTTCCATATTATTTAAGAAAAAAACATCTACAAATAATAAATTATGTCTTTAGAATTATAACTTATCAAGAGTGAACAAGGTAGTATTGTATTTAAAAATTATGAATTATAAATAGTGAAAAGTAAAAAGTGGTGAGTAACAAGAAAAAATCTATATACTCTTATCTTTTCACTTCTTACTTCTCACTTTTTACTATTATTATCTAACAAGTACTTAATCTCATAATACCAGTTTATTATTGAATCATTTTTTCCATAAAAAAAATATTTAAACACTTTTTCAACAGGATGTGCTACTATTTCTATAATTTCAGGATCTTTAATTGAAAAACCAACTCCTAGTTTACCTATTTCATTTTTTTTATCATGAAAAACTTCTCCTTTTAAATGCTCACACATTAAATTTACAATATATAAAGCAAAAAAAACTAATGAGTAATGAGGAAAATAATCAACATCGGTTTCGTAAATTGATTCATAGTCATCAATTTTTCTAAAATAAGTTGAAATTATTTTTTCTATATTCTTTAAATCTTCAGCAGGATTATTTTTTAAATCTATATTAAAATGTTTTGTTAAAAGCTCTTTAAATTTATTTGAAATATATTTAACTGTTTCAATATCTTCATAAGCTTTAAAATTTTTTATGCAATCAAATTCAAAAAAGGATTCTTTACTATTTCGACTTAAATATTTTAATAAATCAGGTAAAGGATAAAAAGAATAAAAATATAAATACGAAGAATCATCTGTTTTTGTAAAAGAATTTAATATTTTTGATATATTATCGTCATTCCAGTTAATATTAGTTACAAAAAAAGTATATTTTCTATTTTCTTCGTAAACATTAAATATTTTAGCAATGTCTTTGCATAAAACAATTTCATTAAGTAAATCTGGTTCACGAACATTTATATTATTTTTTTTAAACTCATTTAAAACATAAGAGTAAATAGATTCAAGTGAATTATTTTCTAATATCTCTATTTTAGGAAAATTTAACATATTTATATCTATTTATTTCCATCTTGAAGCAAAAGATCCTTCTTTTTTACTTTTACCTTTTTCATCTAGCATAATCTTAATAAGTAATGTTTGCCCATCTTCTAAGAAAAAAGTTTTACTTCCATTTGGATCTTTTTCTACAGAGTGAATAGGTATTGTTTTACCATTTACGCTAACAATTTCGGTAGATTTTTGAATTACAAAGGGTGTAAGGGTTTTAACATCATCTCCAAAATAAGTATTACCTTTTTGAGTTTGAACCCCAAAATACACAATTCTATTACATTGAGTTATTATTTTTTCCATACTCTATTTCCTAAATACTTTTAAATAATTCTAAAGTTTTCTATAAATTTATTTAACCATAATTTTAAAGTAATAAAAAATATTTTTTTGTAAAACTTTAAGTTCTAATAAAACTCTGTTAATTCTTTATTATGTTGCTTCAATAAAACAACTAAAAATAGTATTATCTATTGTAATGTAGTTAATTTATTTCGAGAGGTAATTAAAATGTCATCAGGACAAGTGATTCAATCAAGAGGAGCCGAAGTTAGAGCAGCTGGCGAATTAAATGTTTTAAAAAATGAAAGTAACAAAAGAGTAAAAGCTGAAAGCACATTAGGTGCAGCAAGAGTTCAAGAAAAAGATGCAAGATCTGGAGAAGCTGATGGATCAAAGAAAAAATATATTGATTCTTGGTATCAAAAACAATCTGCAGATTTAGCTCTTGAAGCAGCTAAAGACGCTAAAATGGCAGCTATTTTTGGAGCTATAAGCTCTATTGCAGGTAGTGTTGGTTCTGCGGCTAGTAGTAAAGAAGGATTCGATTTTGGTAACACCTTTTCAATAGTAGCAACATCATTTTCTGCTTTTATGAGTGTAGCAGGAGCATTCCTAGCAGCACAAGGAGCTAAAGCTGAAGCTCAAATGATAGGTAAACTATTTGGTCAAATGTCTGCTGAAGGCGCTGAAGATGATAAAAATATGAAAGCCCTTGATGGAAACGCAACAAGATAATTATATTGTTTGTTAAAGGTAAATAAGCCATGGGAAGTATACAAGCACTTAGATCAGAAGCTTTAGCAGCAAGATCTAGAGATGACACTGAATTACAAGTATCTAGTTACCTAGGTGGTGTAAATAAGAGTTTGGGCGGACAAATTCTTAATATGATAGATCAACTTCAAGGTGTTGTTGTAGAAAGAACAAAAGCTTATAATAAAGCAAACGCTGGACTCAAACAAAAAGTTGAGAAAAAAGGCGGACTTGGAGATAACATGGTTCAGTTTAGTTTTCAAGCTATTGATAGCTATATGAAAAACTTGGCTAAAATTTATGTTATTGCTCAAGTAGCAATTAAAGTAGCTACTGGTGGATCAGTTAATGCGAATACAATTATTGGTATGGTTGCAGATGCCGTTTCAGTTATTTCAGGTATTCTTGGAAATAATGCTATGATTGATTCTATTCATTCTAATGTTAAATCTGCTGTTTACGATTATGAAAAAATGATTAGCCAATTAGGTATGATGGACAAAGTTCAGCCAG
>JBBTGK010000069.1:6700-9632 GCA_038060635.1 Cyanobacteriota bacterium
AGGAAATCCAGGTACAGCAAGTGCTGGGGCTGGAAGAATTCTTGATAAAAGAGATGCCTTAATGCCTAGATATAAACCAAACGATACAACATTTCTACCAGCTTCTTTATCCACAGGTGGATATGTTGGTAGTATAAGAAGAGTATAAAGGAAAAATAATATGAATTTAACACAAGCTGGTCTTTCAACATCTTTTGCACTAGATCAAGTTAATAGACAACTTTCTAATGGTGCAACATCAGGTGTATCTTATGATCCTTTATCAAAAACAAGAGTTTCTGCCCATGAAACAGACAAACAAGCTGAAGATAATGCAACTTGGTATTTTGAATATAGAGCTTTATTAAACTCTAAGTTAACTACATTAATAACTTCATTAACAAGTGCTTATACAACAGATATGGATGCTGCAATGGGTAGTCAGGATAATGGTGTTCTTTGGGGTGCAAAAGCAGCTATGCAAGGTATAACAGGAGTTAAATTAGTTGCTACAGACCCAGCCCAAATAGATCCAGGTGCAGCAAGAACTACTTATGCATATTTAAGCGGTTTTACAGCTGATGCTACGGGAGCCTCTGCATTAACAATGACTCCTGTAGGTGCATTAGATTGGAAAGGTGATTTTGTAACATCTTCGGATCAATCAGCTTCATCTAAAGCTGTTTTTAACAATACACTTGGAGTCACAAAAGGTTCTATAACTGGAACAACTACTTTTATGAGTGGTGGGGCATCGGATTTTGTTGTGGATCAATTAAGAATTAATATGGATCCATTCACACAACCCCCAGCTTCTTTATCTGCAGCAATTAATTACGCAGATACATTTGCAACATACAAAATTAATAAATTTGATAATAACAAATCAAATAAACTCAGTTCTTATGACAGGCAAACAAGTACAACAAATGACTATGCACAAAATTATAGAGGTATTGGAAATAACTTTGAATATAGTTTATATAAATTTTTTGAAAGACCAGAAAATCTTGATTTAATAAGATTTGGTTTATTTAAAGATGTATATGTTGTAGGAACATCTTCATTACCAACAGGTAGTCAAACTCAAGGCAGTCTCTCATTAGATTGGGATGCCGTAAATCAAAAAGTAGTAATAAAACAAGAACGTTATGCTTGTTTCTTCCACTCATAAAATTTAACTTCTAGGAGTAATAATATGTCAATAGGTTTTATAGGAAATAATTATCAATCTAGCGTTGATGTTAATAATAATGGTTCTAGATTAGAATTATCTTTACAAAATGTTTTAGATAGATATGATGTAAGCAGAACTGATTTAGATAGACTTGGTTCAAGTGCTTTTTATAACACTTATGACATAACTTCTAGACAACACTACAATGCATATAATGCTGAATCTGCAAGTGGTTGGGCTGAATCATGGTATTCAGAATATAGAGCGGTTCTTCAAATGAGAGCAGATTCTTTGCAAAAAAAGCTTCAAGCTTCATATAATAGGGTTTTAGAAAAATCTGTTTATACAGAATTAGAATCTAATAGAGATTCTGTTTTTGCCCCTTATGCAAATAGAACAGATTCATTAACTGCTATTAATATGACAGGACCAATTTCGGAAGTTCTTTTAAGAGATGTTGATGTTGCAACAGTAGTAGCAGATGCAACGCCTGCACCAGATCCAACAGTTTTTACAACATTAGATGCATATTTAGCAAGCTATGTTCAGCCAGCAAATCCTGGTGAGCCAGCTGAAGTTGGCCCTCAAGCTATTCCTGCTGTTCCTGCAACACCTGCAACACCAATAGATGTAACAGATCTAAGTAATCCAGCTTTGTATTCTCAAAGTAATCCTACTTTAGCACAAAGCCAATATCAAGCTTTTCATGATGCAATTACAGATGCGTACAAAGAGGCAGGAATACCACAACCACCTGTAACAACAGCAGATCAAGAGGCTTCTAAAGATATTGCAGATGTAGCAATTCAACAACTTATTGCTACAATGAAACCTGTAACACAAGATCCAGATGGAGCTGGGGGGCAGGCTCCAATTACAGTAAATGTTGCTGAAACAATAACTGCCTTTGGTGTAAAATCACCTTTACGATTAGGTGGACTCCCAACTGGTAATATACCTCAACCAACAACTTCGACAAGTCCAACAACAACATATCCAACTTGGGATACTGCACTTGATTCTGGTTTTGGTAATTTGGGAGCATCAAATACTTATGATTTTCCAGAAAATCAAATTCCTGCAAGTACATTACCAGGAGCTGCTTTTGCTGGAAATGGTTATCAAGCTAATTGGTTGGGGGGATTTTCTCTTGATGTTGAAAATTTAGCCCCTTATAGTGATCCTAAAAGATTAGCTCCTTTTAGTAATCCACCAGTTCCTAGACCAGATATTGGAACTCTTGGCTCTCCAATATCTATTGCAATACCAGCTGGTGGTGCTGTTTATCCAACTGGTACGGAAAGTGCCATTATTAATGCCCCTATGCCAGTAGCACCAGCTCCTTTAACATATTTTGATGGTGCTATTTATGCTAATTCAGGTCCGGGAAATAATGGTAATTACTTTCAAGAAAATAAGATGATCCAAACGGGAAGCACTCCTGATATTTATGAGTTTTATTTAGATGATTTAGGACCTAGTCTTACAGCAGATAGTAGTTATGACGCATCTATATCTGAACATGTAAAAAAGAGATTTGTAGGTACTGCTGGAAGTAATGGACTAGTAGGGTATAAGAATGGAGCGGCATTTACTATAAATCAACTTCCTCCTGATAACGGTATTATGTTATTCAAAACAAGATATCCTCAAAATTGGTATATTTCAGGAGATCCAAGACTTGGTATTTCAGGACAACCTGGTTTGGCACCAGACGATAGTGCAGGTTGGGTTGCAAGTACTGCTGCAAATGCACAAGATTACGTAGGTAGAGAA
>JBBTGK010000070.1:0-5540 GCA_038060635.1 Cyanobacteriota bacterium
ATTTCATTTTGTTATTATATAAAATACAGAATTTTTTATCGAACTCAGGTTATTTTATTAAAATATGAAATATAAGATATAATTATCGAGTAATATTTAATAACTTTGTATAATAAAAAATGGCTAATAAAATAAATTTACTCGATATAGATTTAAAATTAAAAAATAATATAATTAATTGGGGTATTTTTATTACTTTAGCTTTAGTTTGGGGTAGTTCTTTTAAACTAATGAAAATAGGAATGATTGAACTCACTTCTTATCAAGTTGCAAGTTTGAGAATATTATCAGCAGGGTTAATTTTTTTACCTGTAACAGTAAAAAATATACATAAATATAATAAAAATCAAATTTTACTTATAGTTTTTTCTGGTTTAATGGGTAATTTTATTCCATCTTACCTTTTTTGTATTGCAGAAACTAACATAGATAGTTCGTTGGCAGGAATGATTAATTCTTTAATGCCAACTTTTGTGGTTTTAATAGGATTATTGTTTTTTAATATAAAAGTTTCTCGAATAAAAATTTTTGGCATAATTATATCTTTTATTGGGTTATGTTTTTTACTTATCTCAAAAGTAAATATGAATCCATCAAGTTTTTTTTATGTATTTTTAGCAATTTTAGCTACAGTTTTTTATGCAGTAAATTCTAATCTTATTGTAAAAACACTAAAAAATATTAAATCTTTGGAAATAATATCTATTGCTATGTCTTTATTAGCTATACCAGCTTTATTGGTATTAATATCTACAAATTATTTTAATCAATTGTCTTTAAATCAAAATTTTCTTATCTCTACAGGAGCATCTATTTTTCTTGGTATTTTTGGAACAGCACTAGCATCTGGAGTTTTTTATGTATTAATAAAAAGAACAGGCTCTATATTTGCATCTTCTGTAACAAATATAATGCCTATAGTTGCTATTTTTTGGGGATTTTTGGGTGGTGAGAACCTAACATTATTACAAATTTTCTATTTTTTTATAATAATGTCTGGTGTTTATTTAACAAGTAAAAAATAATTATTTTAAATACCTAATTTCTTTATTAGATTTTTATAATGACCTTTTACGTCATTTGACCAACTGCCTGTTGTAGAATATTTTTTTCCTGCTGTTTCAATAGGTGTTTCAGAACTTCCAGCTAATTTATTCATTGTATTACAAGCACCTTGTAAAGATTGAGCAAAAGTTGGTAAAGTACCATCTTTAAATCTTAATTTTTTTATCCCTTTAGCTCCTTCTGTAAAATGAACACTAAATGGATTTGCTTGGTTTTCTTCTTTTAATTTTGTACTGCCGTAAATTGATTCTTGTTGCATTACGGCAAGCATAATAACAGGATTTATGTTATTTTTTTTGCAGATTTCTAAAAATTCTTTTCCCTTTCCTGCATGAGGTGAATTATATTTTTTAAGAACAGAATCAATTTGTTCTGCACTTACTGAATTTGTATTACGGAAATTTGCAACGGTATCTGCACTTGAAACTTTTCCAGTTTTTTGAGGTGCTTCAACAAAAGATACATTTGTAGCACTTTTACCTTGAGCAGGAAGATTTGTAGTAGATTTTTGAGAAGCTTGAGGTATTATTTTTTCTTCTTTTACTACTTTATTATCCGTTTTAACAACGGGCATTTTATCAGTTTTATTTACTAAAAATGAATCCCAATCTAATTTATTTCCTGACCCTGTAACTCCTGACATTTCAAATCTCCTAAAAAATAGCTATCATTTATATTATAGTTTCTAAAAAAGTTTTCTTGTTTGACATAATATTAAAAAATATACTTTACAATTAGCAATTAACTATAATATTTTTTATCTAAATTTTTCATTATTAATAATCATATTAAAGTAAAAGCAAAGTAAAATTATGAACTGATTATTATTTGAGTTTTAAAATATTATGAAAAATACCTTTGCAAATAGACATATAGGAACTTATGAAGAAACAAAAGAGCTACTTGAATCGATAGGACTTAATACTCTTGATGAACTTATAGAACAAACTATTCCTAATAAAATAAGACTTAAAAATGAGTTAAATATACCTGAAGCTATGTCAGAATATGAGTTTTTAAGAGAATTAAAACAAGTCGCTCAAAAAAATAAAATATTTAATTCATATATTGGAATGGGTTATTATGATTGCATAACTCCTCCTGTAATTCAAAGAAATTTATTTGAAAACCCAGGTTGGTACACATCTTATACTCCATATCAAGCCGAAATATCTCAAGGTAGACTTGAATCTCTATTAAATTTTCAAACCATGATTACCGATTTAACAGGGATGGAAATAGCAAACGCTTCTTTACTTGATGAAGGAACTTCTGCTGCTGAAGCAATGGCAATGTTTTTAAGAATAAAAGAAAAAGAATTTGGAAGTGGTGCTAAAAAGTTTTTTGTATCTAAAAATTGCTTTCCTCAAACTATAGATGTAATAAAAACTAGAGCAATTCCTTTAGAAATAGAACTTATTATTGATGATGAGGATAAAATAGAATTAACTAAAGATTTTTTTGGAGCTATCATTCAATATCCAGATCAAAATGGTAATATAAAAGATATTTCTGATTTTATACAAAAATGTCATTCAAATAATATTTTAGTTGCTGTTGCATCTGATCTTATGAGTTTAGCTATTTTAAAACCAGCAGGCGAATTAGATGCTGATGTGGTTTTTGGTTCTTCACAAAGATTTGGTGTACCACTTGGATATGGAGGACCTCATGCTGCTTTTTTTGCGGCTAAAGATTTATACAAAAGACAGATTCCAGGTAGAATTATTGGTGTTTCTATTGATGCACATGGAAATAAAGCATATAGAATGGCTTTACAAACCAGAGAACAACATATAAAAAGAGACAAAGCTAATTCTAATATTTGTACCGCTCAAGCATTACTTGCTAATATGGCTGCAATGTATGCAGTTTATCATGGTCAAAATGGAATAAAAGAAATTGCAGATAAAATACACTTTTTTACTCAAATTTTAGAAAAAGAATTAAAATTATTAGGTTTTAAACAAGTAAATGATTTCTATTTTGATACTTTAAAAATAGAAATTGGCGAAGATAAAATAAGAAAAATTGAAGAAAAAGCTTTAAGTAAAGGTATAAACTTTAGATATTTTGATTCTAATTTTATTTCAATCTCAATTGATGAAACAGTTTTAGAAGAAGATTTAAATAATATTATAAATATTTTTTCTAATGAAAATATTAAAATAGATATATCTAAATATGAGTTTGAATATAAAATACCTAACAATCTAAAAAGAGAATCCGCTTTTTTAACTCATGAAGTTTTTAATAAATACCATACTGAAACAAAAATGATGAGATATATAAAACAGCTTGAAAATAAAGATATTTCTCTTACAAGATCAATGATTTCGCTTGGTTCATGTACAATGAAATTAAATGCTGTTTCAGAAATGATGCCAGTAAGTTGGGCTGAATTTTCAAAAATTCACCCTTTTGTACCAACTGAACAAGCTCAAGGATATTTACATATTTTTGATGAATTAGAACAATATTTATCTGCTATAACAGGTTTTAGTGCAGTTTCTTTACAACCTAATTCTGGAGCTCAAGGTGAGTTCACAGGGCTTTTATTAATAAGACAATATTTAAAAGATAATAAACAAGAAAATAGAAATATTGCTCTTATTCCTTCATCAGCACATGGAACAAATCCTGCTAGTGCTGTTATGTGTGGAATGAAAGTTGTTGTTGTTAATTGCAATAATGGAGCTATTGATTTTGAAGATTTTAAAAATAAAGTAGAACAACACAAAGATAATTTAGCTTGTTTAATGGTTACTTATCCTTCTACTTATGGTATTTTTGAAGAAAATATCAAAGAAATGTGTCAATTAGTCCATGATAATGGTGGTTTAGTTTATATGGATGGAGCTAATATGAATGCTCAAGTTGGTCTTACAAGCCCAGGAGAAATTGGAGCAGATGTTTGTCATCTTAACTTACACAAAACATTTAGTATTCCTCATGGTGGTGGTGGACCAGGTGTAGGTCCTGTTTGTGTAAATGATAAACTAAAGCAATATTTACCAAAACATTCATTGATAAAAACAGGTGGAGAAAAAGGAATCACATCTATAACCTCTTCTCCTTGGGGAAGTGCAAGTATTTTATTAATTTCTTATGCATATATAAAAATGTTAGGTAGAGATGGAATTACAAATTCAACAAAATATGCAATATTAAATGCTAATTATATAAAATCTAAATTAGAAAAATATTATAGTGTTCTTTTTACAGGCTCACAAGGTAGAGTTGCACATGAAATGATAATAGATTTAAGAGATTTTAAATCCTCTTCAAAAATAGAAGCTGAAGATGTAGCAAAAAGACTTATGGATTATGGTTTTCATGCCCCTACAATGTCTTGGCCAGTAGCAGGTACAATTATGATAGAGCCAACAGAAAGTGAATCTAAAGAAGAATTGGATCGTTTTTGCGATTCTTTGATACAAATTTTTAATGAAATAAAAGAGATAGAAGAAAATAAAGCTGATATTATAGATAATGTTCTTAAAAATTCACCTCATACACATTCAGAAGTAATTTCTGATAATTGGAATCATAAATACTCAAGAGAGAAAGCGGTATATCCATTACCTTGGTTAAGAAAAAATAAATATTGGACAGAAGTAGGTAGAATTAATAATGCTTATGGAGATAGAAATTTAGTTTGTACATGTCCGCCAGTTGAGGATTATATTTAGTAAGAAGTAAAAAGTGACGAGTAATGAGAAAAATATATATTCTTATCTTGTTGCTTTTTACTTTAGTTTTGTATAATGGTGATAAAAAATGGGAACATTCAAATAAAATAGCTGATTTCATAGAAAATAATAATGTACTTGGAAAATATGGTATTAATTTTGATATTTTTATGATAAAAGAAAATGAATATTCAGTAAATGATTTGATAGAAATAGGAAATGTTGTTTCAACACTTTTTATGACTGATGTTAATTATGATATAGATATAATTTATAAAGAAGTACAAAAAATATTAGATAAAAATGGAATAACAATACCTGTAAAGTTGTTTTTGAACTATTTTAAACAAATGTCTATTAATGAAAAATTTGATATAATAGATAATGAAGAACTTGAAAAATTGTACAAGACAAAAGATGAGGTTAATTATATGTTTTTAACTGCTATTAGAAAAGAAAAAGATGAGCTTATTAATAAAGGTAAAATTGAAGAGAAAATTGAAATAGCTAAAAATCTCTTGAAAGAAGCTTCCAGCATAGATTTTATATCTAAGGTAACTGGATTAAGCATAAAAGACATAGAAAAAATTAAATCTGAGATTTAATTCATAATTTATAATTTCTTTTATCTGTTTACTTTTTACTATTTACACTGTCCTATCGAACCTTCGGCACAAATTTTTCCATTAGTCCAAATTGCTCCAGATAAATCAGCATCAGAAAAATCAATGGTTTTTAAAAAAGCGTTTCTAAAATTAGTACCTTTTAAGATTGTACCTTTGA
>JBBTGK010000071.1:0-6185 GCA_038060635.1 Cyanobacteriota bacterium
TTAAATTTTTTTTACATTATATATTTCAATTTTAAAAATAATGTTAAATTAAAAAAAAGCTTAGTTCATAAATCTACAAGAATATCTATTTATATTTTTTTGATAATTCTATACTTTAAATCAATTTACTTAGTAAAATTTTCATTTTTATATTTTTTTGTTTCTTTTTTATACATTATTTTTTTAAATATTTTATTAAAAAATAAAAATATCAAATATTATTTATTAAACATTATTGTATTTTTTATTACGTTTTTTTTATTAATTAGTATTTTTGGAAGAATGACAAAAACAAATTTTTAGAATATTAAAAAAATTTATTTATTTATTTTATTAAAAATAAATGTTGAATTATCATTAAAAAAAGAAGTATTATTTTTAGTATCAAATTCAACTTTTCTTAAATCATAAGCAATTGATTTTAAAGAATTATGTAATGTCAAAACAGCTTTATGATAATCACCTTTTGTTACTTCTAAAGCACTTTTTATTAAATCAACAGGTGTTAAATTCTTTTTTTCAGATTTTAAAATTTTATCTCTTAATTTAATTTCAGATTCTTTAGTTTCAGTTTTTAAATAATGGTTTTCAGTTTTTGTAGATGTTCTTGGGCTTTCACTTATATTAAAATAGCTGTTATCAAAATGGTCTAATGATTCAGTTAAATTTAAAATAGAAGAGTTATCAATATTATGAATTCCTTTAAAGTTTTTAACTTCTTTAACATAATCATCAGATAATTTTTTTTCATCACCCTTATTTTTCAATATACTTATAGCTTCTGGGTTTTTACCATGAAAAATATCTAATGATTTATTTTGCTCTTTGATGTTATCTTTATTTAAAATATTAATTACTCCAATTAAAAAATTTTTAACATTTTCAGGGTTTTTAATATTTTTTATTTTATTTTCTATATCTTTAAATTGTTTAGGATTATTTTTTAATATTTCATGTATAAATTCTTTTTTAGAATTATTATCATTAGTTAATTTTATTTCATCAGGAGATTTAGTTTTACCAGCTATTGGAAAATTTTGTGTATTTTTTTCTTTTACATTTTGATATTCTATTGGTTTTAAATCAGGTTCAATGCCTTTTGGAATTTTATTATTATTAGAATTAGATATTTGAAAAAGAATTTTATTTGGATCTGATTGAAAACTTTTATATTCAGATTTTATTTTTTTAATATTTTCTTGATCTGTAATTCCAATAGATTTTAATTTATTATCATCAATATTACCTTTTGAATCTGTAATTGAATTTTTTATTTCCTTTACAGAAATATTTTCATCTTGATTTTTATCTACTTTTTATTAGATAAAGCGTCTATTGTTGATGTAGAAAAAACTCTGTTGTTAATTGAAGAACCTGACATTATAAAACCAATTTTTAATATTATTAGAAAAGTATAACAATAAACTAAAATTAATTTAAAAGTAATTACAAAATTATTTTTTTAAGGTAAAATTAGAAAATTATTTGCTTTAAATAATAATTTCTTCTAGCTATATCATTGTAAAAATGTGAGTATGAATTATGGAAAACGAATCTTTAACAGAAAAAGTTTATGATTTTATAATTGTAGGATCTGGTGCATCTGGTGGAGTTTTAGCTCATAATTTAAACAAAGCAGGAGCTAGTTGCCTTTTAGTAGAAGCAGGTAAGTTTTTCAGAAAAGATACATTCCCAAAAACAGAATTTGATTACACTTCAAAGCTTTTTTGGGGTGGTGGTATAGAATTTGATGAAAGTGGAAAAATGGCTTATCTAAGAGCTAAATGTGTTGGAGGAACAACTATTGTAAACCAATGCTTATTAGACAGATTTGACGAAGCCGCTTTTTCAGAGTGGAGATTATTTTCAGGAATAAAATTTTTTAACGAAGATTTTATGTCAGAATATTATAAAAAAATTGAAAATAGTTTAGTTTTAAAAGATATTGAAGAAAAACATTTTAATAAAAATACCAAAATTTTTACTGAAGGATGCGATAAAAATGGATTTGGTTGGTGTGCTTTAAGAAGAGGAGAATCTGATTGCAAACTAGATGAAGGGAATGATTGTATAGGTTGTTTAGGTGGTTGTCATAGAGACTCAAAACAAAGCACTATGGCTACTTTTATTCAAAAAGCAGAAAAAGAAGGCTTAAATATTTTATCTGAATTTTATGCCGAAAAAATAGATTATTTTAGACATATTGTAGTTGTTCATGGCAAAAAAAATAATGAAACAATATCTCTAAGAGCATCTAAAGTTATTCTTGCAGGTGGCTCGTTTGGAACTACTAAATTATTATTAAATTCTGGTTTTAAAAAGAAATTACCAGCATTAGGAAAAGGTTTTTCAAGTCATCCTCAATTTATGAATTTTGCTATTTATGATGAAGAAATAAATGCACATAAAGGGGCTTTTCAATCTGTAAAATCTAAAGATGATAATTTTAGAAAACAAGGCTTTAAATTAGAAAATGTTTTTGCACCACCAATTTCTATTGCTATGCTTTATTCTAAATTAGGCTTAGAACATCAAAAATTTATGAAAAAATATAAAAACCTTGCTTGTATAGAAATAGCTGTAAGAGATGAAGCTATTGGCGAATTATCTTTAGATAATAAGGGTAAATTAATCATAAAGAAACATTTAAGTTCCCAAGATAAAAAAAGAAGAGATATTGGTTTAGAAGCAGTAAGAAAAATTTTTGAATCTACTGGTGCAAAAGAAGTTTTTGAATCACCTTATTATTTTGGATTACATCTTATGGGTGGAGCTTCTATAGGAAACAACCCAAATAAATCTGTAGTAAATGAAAATTTCCATTTGCATAATTATGAAAATATTTATGTTTCAGATTCTAGTATTTTTCCTAATGCACCTGGTATAAATCCTGCTTTAACAATAATGTCTTTATCTCAATTATTAAGTGAGAAACTAATTAGTTAATCATAAAAAAGTTAAAAGTAAAGAGATAAAAATATTGTAAATATAAACTAACTATAAGTTTATATTTAATTAGATTATAGAGATGTTTATAAAAACTTTTATTCAAAAAAATATGAATTTAGTTAATATTACTAAAAGATATTGTAGAATATAGTTTTTATAATAAATTAAAAATGGAGAAAAGTTTTGGGTCTTACAAATTTAATAATTCAATATTCTACAATGATAATAGAAAATATAGGTTATACGGGTGTTTTTCTTTTAATGATTTTAGAAAGTATGATTGCTCCTTTACCAAGTGAAGCTGTTATGCCTTTTGCTGGTTTTTTAATTCATGAAGGAAAAATGACTTGGGCAGGAGTTGCTTTTGCAAGTACATTAGGAAGTTTAGTTGGATCTTTAGTTTCATATTATTTAGGTTTATTTGGTGGAAAACCACTAATATTAAAATTTGGAAAATATCTTTTTCTAGATGTTCATCATTTAGAACTTACAGAGAAATTTTTTGCTAAAAATGGAGAAATAGCTGTTTTTATTAGTAGATTTATTCCTGTTGTAAGACATTTTATTTCTATACCTGCTGGTGTAGGTAAAATGAATATAGTTAAATTTATTACCTATACTGCAATTGGTGCTTGTGGATGGAATGTATTTTTAACTTGGGTTGGATATTTGATGAAAGAAAATTGGGAACAAATTCACCACTACACAAAATATGGAGACATAATAGTAATAAGTGTTACACTCGTTTTTATATTTTTATTTGTAAAAAAATCACTTGATAAAAGAAAATTAAAAGCAAAATAGTTTTATTTATAAATATAAAAAATAGTATATACTTAATATATACTATTTTTGTTTTTATGATTTATGGAATTTGAATGGGACGAAGAAAAAAATCAAATAAATATTTCTAAACATGGAATAAGTTTTGATTTAGCTAAATTAATTTGGGAAGATAAAAATAACTTTGATATCTTTGATGATAAACATTCAAGATTAGATGAAAAAAGATGGTTAAAATTTGGTTTAACTAAAGATGGAAATATATTGTGTGTTGTTTATACTGATATTATAAATGGTTTTAGAATTATTAGTGCTTTTACAGATAAAAAAATTGAGAGGTTTTATTATGAACAAAATAAGTGAAAATGATGTTTTTGAGTATTATAAAAATGGCTTACCAAATGATTTTATTCTAGATAGTTCTAAAGTAGTAAGAAGAGAAAAGGCTGAAATACCGACAACAATACAAATTTCGATAAAATTTGAATTCGATTTATTAAAAGAAATAAAAGAAAAGGCTGAAAAAAAAGGCTTACCATATCAAACTTTTATGAAACAAATACTAAAAAACTATCTAAAAAATGAATCAATTTCAAATGATATAAAAGAAATAAAAGAAAAATTATATTCAATAGAAAAGAAAATAAATAAATAATTAAAATTTTTACTATTTTTTTAATGGCTTACTTATAATAGGTTTTTTAGCTAATTTTGTTTTAGAATAATCTTCAACAGTATCATCTTTTTTAATTTTTAACTCTAAATATTTTGCGGTAAGATTAAAATTTATTTCTTTAAAAAACTCTATTGTGAATTGGTTTATTACACTAAAATTTAATTTTGAAAGATTAATTTCATAATGAACTTCATCTGGTTTATCGGGATAATTAAAAGCTTGAAAAAACTCCATTAATAATGTAAAAGCAGAATCAAAAAGAGGATCTTTATAACTACTCCAACTTCTTATTAAAGATTCAAATTCATATCCCCATTTAGTACCAACTTCATTTTTTTCTTTTTCGTCAGTAAGTTCCCAAATTTCGGTTATTTTTTTATCAAATCCATAAAACCAAGTTCTATATAGATTTATTTTTTCTTGATCATTTAATTTTCTTGTTATAGGATCAATTGTATTAACTACAAATCTAGTGTTATTAACTACTAAAGTAACTTTTGTTTTTGCTGGTAAAACCAATGAATCAATTAAACCAACTCCATTTTTTACACAATCAGCATCAAAAATATACTCACCTTCTTTTGCCAATTTTTTTAATGGTGATTCATTATAGATATATACAATCATAGGTAAAAAGTTTTTTTCAGCCAACATATAAGATGGGGTTATTATTACTCCTAAACTATGTATTGGTTGAGCTGTTCTTCCTATTTTTAAAGATAATGCAGGAATATTACTTAACTTAGCTTTAGCATTTATATAATCTTGATTATTTGGAGCTAATTTTATTGCTTTATCTATTTCAGCTTCCGCTAAATTAGATTGAAATTTTGCTTCATATAACATTGCTAAAGCATAATGGTATTGAGCATTACTAGGAGACGTTTTAATAGCTTTTTTATATTCCATAATAGCAAAGCCATAATTTTTTAACTGACTATAAGCAAAACCTAAATTTGCATGAATATATGCTTTTCCTTCATTATCGGTAGTTATTTCTAATGCTTTGGTAAGTTCTAAAACAGCATTTTCAAACTTATTATCAAAAATATAGCATTGTGCAAGATTTGGTAATATTAGAACTTGAAATTTTAAAGAATTATCTTCTTGTAATGCTTTATTAAAGTGTACAATAGCATTTTCATAATTTTTTTGGGACATAGAAGAAAGAGCAAGATTATAAAAAGAAACAGCTTTATTGTTTTTATTAGAAAGATTATATAAATCGTTAAGTAATCTGCTCAAAATTTTTCACCAATAGTTTTTGAAAATTTGCTACTAGTAATATACTATATTTAGTGAAAAGTAAAAAGATAAGAATATTATGAATATAAGCTTATAGTTAATTATTTTTTGCAAAATAATTTTCTTTGAGTACATATTATATTAGAAAATTTTGAAAGGAAAATAAAAAAAAATGAATCCTTTATTAAAAGTTATAGGTCTAATGTCAGGAACTTCTCTTGATGGTCTTGATGTTGCTCTTGTTGAAATCTATGAAACAAGAGGTAATTTTCATGTAACTTCTAAAAACTTTAAAACTTATGAATATGATGAAATTTTAAAAAATAAATTATTAGATAATATAAACCCAAATAAAGCTAATTTAGAAAGTATTAGTGATATTAATTTTGAGTTAGGAGATTTTTTTGCAAAAAAAGTTTTAGCTTTTTGCAGCGAATTTAATATAAATTCTAAAAATATAGATTTAATTGGTTCTCATGGTCATACTTTTTATCATAATTTTAAAAATGGAAAAGTTTTATCAACTCTTCAA
>JBBTGK010000072.1:0-6889 GCA_038060635.1 Cyanobacteriota bacterium
ATGGAAAGATAAATGCCAATTTGAGGGTCTTTTTTTCCAAACACCATTATAAATAACTTCTTGAAACCTTAATAATTGCTTTTCTACAATATCGCTTTCTTTAGAATCGGCAACATCATAAGTATCTGGGAAAAGATAACCTTCAAAACTTTCTTTTTCATAGATTTTTTCTTCTGATATAAAAGGAATCGAATCATATTTTTCAGATTTTGTATTAAAAGATTCAGTTTTATATTTTTCTAAAGAAAATCCATTTTTAGAAAGACGGTTAGCTATTTTTTTTATAGAATAACCTTCGGGAATAGTTAAATAAACTCTATATACATCACCAGAAGAAAGTTTATTAAAAATCTCAAAAAAATTCATTGACTTAGAAAGCTCATATTTTCCAGGTTTGGCATATTTTCCTTTTAGAGAAAACATAGAATAAACTCTGGCTGAGTTATAATCTTTTATTAATTTTTTATCTTCTAGTTTTCTTAAAGTTGTTACTAAGGGTTCTCCTGAAGAAACATTAAAAAATATCTTTGTTTTATCTTGAGCATTTTTATATTGCAAATTACTATATACATAGTTATATCCATAAAAACAAAGAGCTACTAAAATCAAATCAGATAAAATAAAAAGAATTAAAACTCTTTTAAAAACCTTTTTCATAGAAATATAATTAATCCAAATAAAAAGGTGTTACTACTTTACGTTGTTCATAAGCATAATTTATAGCTTCTTTTAATGTTGTACTGGTGTGATAAAGAAAACAAATAAGTTGTTGACATTCGTCTATAACTTCCATATAACACAATTCACCAGCTTGGTTTAAGGTCATATTTTTTCTTTCAGGATGTTCTTTTATGTTTGGTAAAGTAGCAAGTAATTCTCTACTTTCAGCATTTTGTTGTTCTAAAGTTTGAGGTAAAATAACTTTTAAATTTTTAGGATTAGCTCTTTGAACACCTTTTGCAACAGCAAAATTAGTACCTGAAGAACCACTAGTTATTATATTATTACTAGCTAGTGCGAGAGCATAAGCTAACATTTCAATAAGCTGTTGATGTGTAAAAGATATATGCCTACTACCTATTAGTGCTATTTTTTTAGAGCTAGTTTCTTGTATAAGTTGTAACTCTGCTAAAAAAGTGTCAACACTTGTAACATCATTCTTTGATAATGTAGCTTGTCCAATTTGATCCATTATTTATGAAAACTCCATCACTATTTTACTTGAAATATTTTAACACAAAAACTACTCTCTTATACTTATTCCAGTATAAATATTACCGATTGGTGTTTCAGTTTCAAAATAAACACCAAGAGAGTTTTTAAAAGGAATCTTATCATTTTTTTTCATAATAACAGGAATAGATGTTTCACAATAATATCCTTTTTCTGAAAATTTTGTCATCGCTTTTCCGCTTATCATATTTGCTAATTCTAAAAGAGAACTTTTTGCTAATTCATCAATATCAGAAATAGGAAAACCTATCATTATTGATGATAATTCTATTGCCAAAGATTTATTCATAGAATAAAAAACACTACCTCTATATTTGCCTGTTATATTTAGAAACATTGAAATATCATCTTCAAAATCAGAAAATTCTTTCATTTCAAATTCATAAGTCAATACATCATCGCATTGACAAATACTAGAAATAACTTCTTTTATAGCTTCAGCAAAGCAAATGTTAAAGTTTAATTTCATACAAATATTAAGAATCCTTTAATCAAAAAAGCTTTTATAATTTAGCATTTTTTTTATAATTACAAAACCTAAAAGAATCAATTATAGTTCTAATAAAGATATTTTGAAAGTAATATTTAGTATTTATTTATATTTAAAAATAAATTTCCAATGTTTTTATTTAGGAACGTTTTTAAAACGTTACTTACAAAGATTTGTTACTACTGTATAGAATTATTTAAAACGTTCTTTAAAAACGGTTCCTACAAATATAATTACTCTTTTCCTGTTTGAAAATAAAAACTCATTTTTTTCTTAATATCTTCAGGTAAAACAGGAATTTTTGATCTAGGAATCAAAAACGTTGATAAATTAAATAAATCTGGAAAAACTCGATGAGAATCTATTGTAGATTTTAGATAAGCATATCCTGAAGATCCTCCTGTACCTATTTTAGTTCCTATCATTCGATAAACCATTACAGCGTGTCTATAACGCCAATTTGAAAAAAGCTCATCCATTTGCAATAAATAAGTTAAAAATCTAAAAGGAGAATGTAAAATAGCAAAATCTCTATATAAATTTATAAAAAGAGCTGATTGTGTTGCTTTGTATGAAAATTTCCTTTGTTTTTTACTAACTAAATCATTATGTTTTTCTTCATCAAAAATAGCCTCAAAGTTTTCTTTAGTTTTTTCCAATTCAGAAAGTTGAATTTCTTTTTCCTCTTTATTAAAAGAAGTATTTTCTATAATATCTCTATCATTTTCAAGCATTTGATAAACAGATTTTTTATATTCAGTAATAAAATTAAAATTATCATTTTCCATAAATGGAATTCTTTCTAACCATTTTTCTACTAATTTAAATAAAGATTCACTATTTTCAGCTTCATTTACTATTTTTTTATGTTCTTCATTTAAAACATTATCATAAACATTTTTATTATATTTTAATCTCGTTTTACTTTCTAAACCTAATTTATTTTCTAATAATCTAAATTGTACACTTTGAAAACCAGAAGCTGGTAAAAGATAATCTCTAAAATCCAAAAAGTCTAATGGAGTCATTGTTTCCATAATACTAATTTGTTCTACGAGTATTTTTTGAATTTGAGTTATTCTTTCAAGTCTTAAAATAACAGTGCCTAAATTATCTTCATTAACATACTCATTTTTAAATAATCCTACTACTGATTCAATTTCATGCAATATTTGTTTAAACCATAACTCATAAGTTTGATGAATTATAATAAAAAGCATTTCATCATGAGCTTCATTTCCAGCTTCTTTACTTTTTGGACTTTGAGCATCTAAAATAGTATCTAATTTTAAATAATCTGAATAATAAACTGGTTCTTTGGGTTTTTCCATATTTATAATTTTACCTCTTCTAATATTTTTAAATTTGTTAACTTATTCATGTCTAAAGATAAGACTAATGGTTTTATTTGACCTTCATCAGCTCCATTTTTTACTTGCTCTTGAATATATGTATTCATACTTTCTTTTTCAAGTAATTTTAATGAAATAGGATTTAATTCATTATCTTCTCTTAATGATTTATAATCACAATTTATTTCTGATATTTGCTCATCTATATATTTACAAATTTCTTTATTATTTTCACTATTAACATTAGGTAATTCTATTAAAAGATCATAATAAGGAGGAAAACTTTCTTGATTTGGTACGGCACAATAAAAAGGGATTGAAATATCGTATTTTTCTTTAGTATTCATTATAGCTTGAGTTATATGTGCATCTGTAATTAATTCACCTGCAATATTACAAGTTTGTCCTGTTTTTCTTACAAATTTTACTACAGGAGTTTTATTATACATACCAACAACTTCTAAAATATCACCTATATCGTATCTATAAATTCCACCACTAGTTGTATATAAAATCTTATATTTTTTATTCTGTTCTAATTGATCAATAAGTAAAATATTATTATCCAAATCATTTTCTTCAATAAATTCATAAAAATGAGCATTTATTGCCAATGGACCACCAATTATTTCATCAGAATAAGGTATATTACACCATCCTTCGGTAGCTGAATAAATAGCATCTCTTATCGGAAGTTCTTTTCCAAAAAGATTTTCTAAATCTTTAATAAAACCACCAGCATTACTTGCTTTCCAACATACTAATAATTCTATATTATTCCAAACATCCATTGGTTTTAGAACACCATTATTTTTTTTCATTATTTCTTCAAGTTTTTTTGCTAATTGAGGATTTGCCTTATGTTTTTTTTGCATAAAAGCTCTTTCTTCTTCAGTTAAAACCAAATCTTTATCTAATGTTCCATCATGAATATCTTTTATTAATCTTTCTGCATTATTTATCAAAGTTTTTGCAAATGAAACTACAGGAGCACCAGTTATAGCAGTAATAAGAGTTATATTTTGAGGAATAGAAAGAAGAACCATACAATAAAATTTTGAAAAAGAATCTTTAAAATCAGTTAATTCGTAAGGAAGAGCATAAAAACTTTGTAATAGTTTTGGTAAATTTCTAAAATTAAAACCACTCATTGTTCCGCAATCTACACCTGAAGGAGATTTTTGTTTTTTTGCTGAACCTGTAAAATATAAAGCTTTTCCATCAAATGCTTTTGGATGATCTTTATAAATATAATAAATAAAACTTTGAACTACGGTTTGATATTCATCTCTATAATCTTTTGTTATTGGTGTAAATTTTGAAGAACCTGTAGAACCAGTTGTCATTCCATAAAATAAAGGTTCTTGATGAGTTAAAATATTTTTTTGACCTTCAAGCATTTTTTCAACATAAGGTTTCAAGTCAGCATAAGTTAAAATAGGTAAAGCTTTTTGATAATCAGAAACCGAATGTATTTTCCAAAACCCATAATTTTTACCAAATTCGGTATTCTCATTTTTTGATAATATTTCACTTAGTTTTTCCCATTGTGCTTTAACAGGATTTTTTGAAGCCTCTTCAAATCTATTAAAATATTTTTTTCTAATAAGTTGAGTTATATTTCCAACAAAAGACATATTTTTTTCCTATAAAAATTAATTTTATTTTACTCGTAAAGAGTCTATTGTATCACTAGTAAAAATATAATCTAAATAATTTTTTGGCAATTTTTAATTTACTTTGGTAAAAAATGTGTTATAATAAATATTAAGCATATAAATAAAAAAATATTATGTTAAAAAACAACGAAAAAAAAATAAAGTTCTTTACAACAGGTAGAGATATAGCTTCCTGAAGTCCCCAATTCTTACAAATTATTCTTTCAAATTTTTATAATTAATTTTTCATATTAATTATTTTATCTTACTTATTTTTACAGGAGATTATTAAGTGTATGAGTTGGTTTTATTTAGCTTTAGCAATTATATTAGAAGTTCTTGGAACTGTCGCAATGAAATATTCAGATGGATTTACAAAAATCCTACCATCAGTTCTTATGATGGCATTCTCTTTAAGTAGCTTTTGTCTTGTAACAATGGCATTAAAAAGAATCGATGTTGGAACAGCTTATGCTATTTGGTCAGGCGTTGGAACATCAATGATAACTATTATTGGTTATTTTGCTTTCAAAGAGTCATTAGATTTAATGAAAATGGGTTCTATCGCAATGATTATAGTTGGTGTAGTTGGTTTAAATTTTTCTGGTGGAAGCCATTAGATGAAAAAATAGAAAAAAAATTTATTGATAAACCCCAAATTTTTCTTCTATTTTTTATACTTAAGAAAAATTGGTTTGAGAAAAATAAATAACTTACGGAAGTTATTTAATTCTGAATCCTAAAGATAAGGTTCTGTTTATGAAATTCTTATTTTTTTACTTTTCACTAAGTATAATCATTTCATTAAAATAATCTTAAAAACTTAAATTTATACAATATTTCTAATAAAAACAATTAACTAATTATTTATGCTAGTATTACTATTATCAATAAGTAATAATATTAAATTCATAAATATTTAGCTGTCAAATACTCTTATAAAGAGTAAAATATATAAATTAACAAGGAGAAATTAAGATGAAATATAAGTTTACTGGTCTTAACTCAAAAGAAGTTGAAGAATCAAGGTCTAAGCATGGAAGCAATGAATTAGCGGTTCATGAAATAGAAGGTTTTTGGGATAAATTAAAAGATAATTTTAAAGATCCAATTATAATAATTTTATGTGCGGCATTAGTCGTAATTTTAATTTTATCGTTTTTTCATTTAGCAGAATGGTATGAAGCTGTTGGAATAGGTACAGCAGTAATAATGGCAACATTTGTTTCAACTTTTTCAGAATATAAAAATGAATCATCTTTTCAAAAATTACAAGAAGAAGCCTCAAGAATAAAAAGTAATGTTTTTAGAAATGGAAGTATCTTAGAAATTTTTGTTAACGATATTGTTGCTGATGATTATGTTTTACTACAAGCTGGAGATAAAATTCCTGCCGATGGAAAAATTATAGAAGGCGAGTTAAAAGTTAATCAAGCCTCATTAACAGGTGAATCTGAAAGTGTTCATAAAAGTAAAGTTATTGAAAATTATAAACCTAAAGAAAATGATTTTTCAGATCCTCATATTGTTTTTAGAGGTTCTGTTGTAGATGATGGAGAAGCTGTTTTATTAGTTGAAACAGTTGGAGACAATTCATTTTATGGAAAACTTTCTAAAGAACTTGGTTCAAGTGAAGATAGACCTTCTCCATTACAAGTAAAATTAACTAAACTAGCACAAGATATAAGTAAATTTGGTTATGTTGGAGCAACACTTATTTTTATATCTTTTTTATTCAAAAAAATGGTTATTAACAATGATTTTTCTGGTGAAAAAATTGCAATTTATTTTTCTAATTGGAGTGTTGTTTTACAAGATGTTCTTAATGCCTTAGTTCTTTCTATCATAATTGTAGTTGCGGCTATTCCAGAAGGATTACCAATGATGATTGCAATTGTTCTTTCTTTAAATATGAGAAAACTTTTAAGTGCAAAAGTATTAGTTCGTAAATTACTTGGGATTGAAACTTCAGGAAGTTTAAATATCCTTTTTTCTGATAAAACAGGAACAATAACTAAAGGTCAATTAGAACCTAAAGCTTTTATTTCAGGCGATAGAAAAAGTTATGATAGTTTTAAAGTTGTTCCAGAAAAATTAAGAGAAATTTTAAGTTTTTCTATTATGGAAAATTCAGCTTGTGTTATTAGTGAATCTTT
>JBBTGK010000073.1:0-5040 GCA_038060635.1 Cyanobacteriota bacterium
CAATTAAAAGAAATCATAAATAAATTTCTAAAAATATTTTCAGCACCTAGAGATATTTATTCAGATAATTTATTATTAAATTTTTGTTTATCGAATAGTTATTATTTTGAAAGAAATGAAAATAAATTAGACGATAAAATAAAATCTTTAGTTGAAAAAATCGATAATTTCAATAATAATTCACCTTTACCGCAAATATTTTTATCAGATCAAGATCCTCCTTTTTTTAAAGATATAAATATAAAAAACTCTGAGCTTGCTAGAAACTTTATAAGTGATTCTATATTTAAAATAGATAAATTACTTTTTTCTCTAGAAAACAAAATATTACATATCTACAAAAAAGGAATAAATTTTCTTTTTGAATACTTAAAATTTAATAACGTTGAATCAGTTTTTATATTAGAAGAAATGAAATCTTTTGTTATATTATTAGCTATTGCCAATTTCTTTACAAATGATGATGATAAATCACTAAAATTAATAAATTCTGTACTAAATAACAATAAACTCTTGAATATTTTTTGTAAAAAATTTAATATTGCTCTAGATAATAATCAAAATATTGAATTAATTATAGCTAATGATAATTCAAATGATAATTTAGATAAAATAATAGATTTTATAGATAGTCATTATGTTAATCAACTTGATAATCCAGAAGAAGATAATAGGAAAGTAGTTGCCAAATTTATAAAAGAAATTATTGCTATTTCTTTAGTACAAAAAACAAATAAAATATATCAATCAAAGGATGATGTGAGAATTTTAAACTCAGCAGATAAAAAAAATGATGATGGTGGATTTATTTCTGAATTTTATGAAAAAATAAGTAACTCTTTAAATAAACGATTTTTATTAACAAAATCTAATATACAAGAAAAAACTTGGGAAAAAACAAAAACATCAAATAATTACATAACAGATATTATTTCAAAAATAGATTTTGATATTGATAATAATGATGTATCTTTTAATATATTTTATACAAAAATGCAAGAAAATGATCTTAAATATGAAGTATATTTTCTTGAAGAAATATTTTCAATAAGAAGAGAATCTAATAATTCATCTTTTATAGATTTTTTAAGAAATTTAAACCCAAATTTAATAGATACTGAACTAGGATTTTTTGGAAAAAAGGTTTTTAATTCTCAAAACATATTATCAAGTATTGAAATTCCAATTATAGAAAATAGAGATTCTAATTCTACAGAAGATTCTTCTATATTTGAACATGATTTATCTACAACCATTTCAACAAAAGAAAATAGACATGATATTATTAATTATACTGAGATTATTTATAATAAATTTGTTTACAGAGAAAAGGATTATTCTAAAGAAATTATAGATTTTTTTATACCCAAAGATACTGAAAAAGGTATTGATTTTATAAATAAATTTATTCAAATTATTGAAATAAATATTGAAGATCTTATACCTATTTATCTTAATAAAGATGAAAAATTACATGATAATGAGCTTAAAAAATTTATAAATTGTTTAAATGATTTTTATGAAAATGAATTATATTATTATAATAATTATATAAAAAAACTAAAAATAGAAAATACTTTAATAAATGAGTTACAAACTAAAGTTAAAAGCTTGCAACTAAAAACTATTACTAATTCGACTAATATCAAAAAAGAGTTGCTTCAGCCTATGGAAAAGATAAAAATAATAAATATTTATAAAAAATTATCTTCTATTAAAGATATCCAAAATTTTGTCTCCAAAAATAAAACATCAATAAAGAATATGTATGCTGGTACTCAAAATTCATTATTTTCTGATTTGGAAATACTTTATCTGAATATTGTTTCTAAAGCCTTAGAAATTAATATTAATAATTTCTTTATTAATGAGATATTAAAAATACCCAAATTTGATTTATTAATGTCTTATTATCCTCCAAAATTTCTTTTACCTAGAGAATATATTAAGCTTAAAAGTTTTATAAATGAAAAAATGAAAAATTTTATTCTAGACGTGCTTAAAAATACGGATAATTATGGTAAAAATATTAATTTAGATATAAAAAAAGTTGAAAAATATAAAGAAACTCATATTTTATCATATATAACAACAAATAAAACAGTTTTTTATTTATTTATTAGTATTATTTTTAATATTATAGAAATAATTGCACAGGATAATCTTATATATACTATTAAATTTAAGGTATTTGATGAATTCTCTGACTTTAAAGAATTTATAAATAATAACAATAACAATCTTAATTTTATAATTAAAAAATTTGATTTTAATATTAATACTTTTGAAATAACAAATATAATAGAAATTTAATGCTTTTTTAATAAAAAAATAGCTTTTTTGGGAAGTTTTTTCATCTGTATTTTGTAGGTATAAATTTAAAGTTCTCATGAGGGGAAAAAATGAATAAAGAATTACTAAAAGAAAATGTTGAACATGCATTTAATTCTTCATATAGCTCTATTAATCTTTCAAATAGAGGTAAAGTGTTTTTTGAAAGATTAGCTCTTTTTCAATTTAGGGATTATTTTCAATCAAAATATTCCAATTTAGATATATTTTATAATTTGCCGAATTCTAATGATTATTTTAAAAGAAATTCTTCAGTAAGAGAACTTTTTCCTGTTAATTATTCTCAAATTAATAACCACTTTATAAATATAATTCCTGTACATACAAGAAAATCAGAGTATTTAATACCTAGAAGAATTTTTGATAGTAATATTCATGCTGAGCATTATGTTTTTATTTATATAAATGAAAAAAAGAATGAATTTGAAATACTTGGTTTTACTGAATATCAAGAAATAGAAGATACAAGATTAATTTTTGATCCTGATATGTATATAATTTTCAATCTCAATCAAAATATAGATGATTTATTTGAGAGATTACAAAAACCTAAAGAAGTTAGAAGCAATATTGATAATTCTAATATAATTAATATAAACAATAAAAAAATAGAAAAAAATATTATTGATATGCTATATAAAAGAAGTAACTTAGATAATTTTAAGTATTATATAAATGATCTTTCTGATGAAGATTATTATTTACTATTAACTAATGAAAAACTTTGCACTTCTTTCATAGAACTGCAAAATTTATATTTAGATTCAGAATATGAACCACAATATACAGAAGATTTGTTTAATAAATCTATGATTTCTAAGTTATTTTTATATTCTCCTATTGCTAATAAATTATCAACACATAGAGCTGGAGGTATTGAAAATCTACTATATATTCATAATATAGAAGAAAATAATATAGAAGAAAATAAAACCATAAAATTTCGTTTTATAAATATTAATGAACCTATAAAATTAGATGGAACTATTTTAAAAACAAAGTTATTTTTTAATGACAAAAACTATTATTCAAAAAAAGCTTCACTTTTCTTTGACATATCAAATAAAGCTCTTAATGTAAAAAATATATTTAGGTTAGCTGAGTCTATGAATAACAAAGTCGAAGAAGAATTTTCTAAAGATGAAGTTAATTTTATTGAATTATCAATACAAGGAGATATTCTTTTTATTACTGGGGAAATAAATGAAAATGGTATTTTAGTTATAGAAGAAGAGATGTCTAATGATATTGATATAAATGTTATAAAGAACTCTAATTTATACATTTCTATTGAGGTTTAAAGTATGATAAATAATAGCAAAATTTCTGAAAAAGTAACTGAAGAGGTTATTTTTTTAGAAGGTTTAGATGCATCTTTTGATGTAAATCATTTACTAGAAAACTTATATTGTTTAAGAACAATAATTCAAAAAGATTTTGATATTAGTTGTTTAAACTTTGTTTCTAATTTATATTTATATATTGGTGTTACTAATAATAAAGAATTTGAAAATTCACTAAATAAAATTTTAGCTCCTGTTTTTAATCAAATAGTGCATGATTTTTCTAATGATATTATAATAACTTCTTTTATTAATGGTTTTCAAAAAGATATACATATTTTTATAAATTCAATAAAGAGTATTTTGAATAAATACATTACTAAAATATTAATAGCAACTTACTCTATAAATACAATTGATGATTTTATTGAGTGTTTTTACCCTGCTAAAGTTGATGATTTATATGAAAAAGAAAAAGATTCCTTTGCTAATCCTTATAAAAATATAGTAAAAAGCTTTGAAATCATAAATTCTTTAGATTTGGGTTATTTTAATACTGAAATACTTAAAATTATGAAAAATGATTTTGGTATAGAGGAAGAAAAAATTTTAAATATAATAAAATACATACTTTCAATGGTAGCTTATAAAGAAGAATCAAATATTAGTGAGATATATTGTCTTGTGGCATCAAATTCAGAAAATTCTAATAATAAAGTTTTAATAGCTTCTTTAGAGCTTCATGAAATACCAAATAATTTGGTTGTAAGTGATAAAATATTTGTATCGTCAGATAATTTAATAATTTTAGAAAATCACAATAAAATAAAAGAATCACTTAAAGAAAGCATTAAATGTATAAATATTACTCGTAGTGATTTGAATTTAGATAATTATTTGTACCATGTTAATTTTAGACTTACACATGTTGAAATAGTAGAAGAACAAAATACTAAAAAATTTGACAAAATATCTATTTCTGGTCCTTCTTTCAATTTTCCAATAACCTTAATTCTTTTTTCAACAAAAATAGGAAAAGTTCCTGTAACTCTTAATATGAGCATTTGTGCTACTGGAGATATAGAAATATCTAATAATAAAATTTCTATAAAAAGTATAAGTTATGAAGAAAAAAAAATAGATGCCATTAAAAAATACAATGAATCAAAAACTCGAATTAGTGAAATAAAGTATTTATATATACCTGAAGAAAATGAAACTGCTTTTGAAAAAATAATGCGAGAGCAAGAATTAAATATAAACTTAAAGCCTGTTAAAGATTTCTGGCAAGTCGATTTTATAGACCCATTTATTGAATATGTTGATTCAATAAAATCAAATAAAATCATTGAAAATAATATTGAAAGTATAGGTCTTGAAAAATTGATTGATATTAATGATCCCA
>JBBTGK010000074.1:0-9625 GCA_038060635.1 Cyanobacteriota bacterium
AATTTACAATGAGTATTTTAAGTATTTAGATATTATCTCTTTACTCATTTTTTATTATTATAATACATTATAAATTCTAACATTATAATTTGCTAATATTAATTATGCTTTACTATACTTAGTGAGAAGTAAAAAGTTAAAAGAAAAGAGATAAGAATATTGTGTAATGAACGTTTTAAAAATACTACTAAACAAACAAATTAGATAATTTATTTTTTATAAAAAAAAAATCTACGATAAAATTTTACCGTAGATTCAATAAAAATACTAAAAAATAGCTATTAATCTATCTTTTCAAAACTTCTTTTTGATATTCAGTCCAATTCATGAAAGGCTTTTCTTCATCACGTGTTTCCATCGTAATACATTCTTGTACTGGACAAACTAATTCACATAAATTGCAACCAACACACTCTTCTTCAATAATCTCAAATTTCTTTGAAGGAGCTTTTGTATAACTAATAGACTGATGAGAAGCATCTTCACAAGCAATATAACAAAGACCACATTTAATACATTTATCTTGGTTTATATTTGCTACTACTTTGTAATTAAGATTCAAATTACCCCAATCTTTTACACGAGAACTAGATAATCCTATAAAATCATCAAGTGTTTTAAACTTTCTTTCTTCCATCCAATTTTGCATACCATCAATCATATCTTCAACAATTCTAAAACCATGATGCATAACAGCTGTACAAACTTGAACATTAGAAGCACCTAATAATAAAAACTCTACAGCATCTTGCCATGTAGAAACACCACCAATGCCAGATATAGGCATATTTTTGGTTTCTGGATCATTAGCAATACTAGAAAGCATATTTAATGCAATTGGTTTTACAGCAGGGCCGCAATATCCGCCATGTGCAGAAGATTCTCCTACAATTGGTCTTGGTATAAGTGTTTTAAGATCAACACCCATAATACTATTAATTGTATTTATTAATGAAAGTGCATCAGCACCTGCTTTGGTAGCAGAACGAGCTGGATAACGTACATCTGAAATATTTGGAGTAAGTTTAACAATAACTGGTGTTTTTGCAACTTCTTTAACCCATTCTACTATATTACAAATATATTCAGGAACTTGACCAACAGCAGCTCCCATTCCTCTTTCAGACATACCATGAGGACAACCAAAATTTAATTCTAAACCATCACAACCAGTATCTTCTGATCTTTTTACTATTTCTTGCCAAGCTTCTTTTTTAGATTCAACCATCAAAGAAACAATAACAGCTCTATCGGGCCAATTTTTCTTTACATCTCTAATTTCCTTAAGATTTAGTTCTAAAGGTCTATCTGTAATAAGTTCAATATTATTTAAACCAATTAATCTTCTACCATTATAATCTATTGAAGCATAACGAGAAGAAACATTAACAATAGGATCTCCAAGTGTTTTCCAAACAACTCCACCCCAACCAGCTTCAAATGCTCTTTCAACATTATATTGTTTGTCTGTAGGTGGTGCAGAAGCTAACCAAAAAGGATTTGGTGATTTTATTCCGCAAAAATTACTACTAATATCAACCATGGTTTATACTCCTACCTTTCCAAAAATCATTTTATGAATACCTTGAGCAGCTATTTTTCCATCTTGAACGGCATTTACGGCTTCTTTTCCACCGTTTATACAATCTCCACCAGCAAAAATCTTACTTACGCTAGATTGCATATCTTCATTAACAATAACTTTTCCCCAATTTAATTTTAAATCTGGGATAGAAGATAAAAAGCTTTCATAAGATTTTTGACCTAAAGCTTTTATTACCATATCAACTTCTAATATAAATTCAGAACCAGCTACAGGAGAAGGAACTCTTCTACCTGAAGCATCTGGCTCACCTAATGCCATTCTTACAAGTTCTATACCTGTAACACAGTCATCGCCTACTATTTTTACAGGATTTGTTTGCCATAAAAACTCACACTCATCTTTTAAAGCTAAACCATACTCATATTCATAAGCTGGCATTTCTTTTTGTGTACGTCTATAAACAATATAAACTTTTTCTGCACCAAGTCTTTTAGCTTGTGTTGCGGCATCAATTGCAGTATTTCCTGCACCAATAACAGCTACTGTAGAACCAACATCAACTTTTTCTTTAGGGCCTCTTTTTAATTCTTCAATAAATTCAATAGCATCAACTACACCATCTAAATCTTCTCCGTCAACTCTTAATTTAGGTGTTGTACCTAAACCAATTCCGATGTAAACAGCATCATATTCATTTATGATATCTTCCATTTTTACATCTTTTCCAACCCATGTGTTATATTTTATATCTATACCACCGATTTCTGTAACAAAATCAACTTCTTGTAAAGCAAATTCGGTTGTAATTTTATAATCTGCCAAACCAAAAGTATTAAGTCCGCCACCAAGATCTTTTCCTTCAAAAACAGTTACTTGATAACCAAATTGAGATAATTTATGAGCACAAGAAAGACCTGATGGGCCTGCACCAATAATAGCTACTTTTTTACCATTATCTGGTTGTCTTTCAAAAAGTTTACTTCTATTATCCATTAACCAATCTGTAGAAAAACGTTGTAATCTACCTATATCAATAGGTTTTTGAGCTAAATCATTATAAACACAAGAACCTTCGCATAATGTTTCAACAGGACAAACTCTTGCACAAGTTCCGCCCATTATATTCGATTCTAAAATAACCCTTGCAGATCCTTTAAAATTTTGAGTTGCTATTTTTTTAATAAAACTTGGAATATCTATTTTTGTAGGACATGCAACTATACAAGGTGCATCATAGCAATATAAACATCTGTTTGCTTCTGATATAGCACTATCAAGGTTTAAAGGAGGCTTTATATCCTTAAAGTTGTGCTTATATTGTTCATGAGACAATTTCGGGGCAATTTTTTTTACCATAAGTTAGCTCTCTACAAATTAAAATAATGCCCGAACACATCTAATAGCAAGAGTTTAAAGCTTATAAATAAGTGATCTGACACAAAACTAATTATATCATAACTATATTTTATTTAACAATTTTTTACTTAAAATTTTTGTTGATTTTATAAGCTTAAAAAAGAAAAATAATAAATCCCAGATTACTGGAAACCCTGTTTGTATTAACACCAAAGAAAAGCTTGAAAAAAAAAATTTCATTTTGTTTAACCTAAAGGCAGAGCTTAAAGGTATTGTGAATAAAATAAATTTATTTGTTAGATATTTTTTTTGATACGAATCTAATCTATAATATTTAACATAAGGTTTTTATAAAGGAAATTTATGAGCAAAAAAAACACTATACAAAGTTTTTTACTTGCAACTCTTTTTGTTATGAGTTCAAATAATTACGCTAATGCACTCAATACAGATGCAGATTCTATTGGTTTAGGAGGCGATTTAGCAGGGGTTAATAATGCTTTTTCAGTATTAAAAAATCCTGCAAGCATAATGACTTCAAAAAATGGAAATATAATTTTACCATTATCACCTACCTTATCATTTAATAGTGACTCTTTAACAATAAAACAAATTTCAGATTTTAAAGATATTTTTGCAAAAAAAGATGTAAATTCAATTTCTGAAATACTTTCTTTTCTTGATAAAAATAATGGAAAAATAGCGTTAGAAAGCAATGTTTATTTACCAATTTTGGGTTATAGTGGAACACCTTTTTCTATTGGCAATAATAAAATAGGTTTTGGAATTAATATAGCAGGAAGTGTTTTTGTAAAATCTAATTTTGAAGTCTCAAAGGTTTTATCTAGTGGTTTTTCAAGTACATTTAGTACTGTAAATGATATTAAATCAAAAGTAGAATCATCTTCTACTAAAATTTCAGATATTTCTAAAAATTTAAAATTGCCTGATCTTTCTAAATATACTTCAGGGAGTTTTAATATTTTTGATCCTGCACAACTAAAAACAGCTTCTGAAGATTTTGGTTCTATTCAAAAAAATACTATAGAACCTCTTATTACTGAAGGTGAAAATACTTTGGCTGAATTTGATAAAATAACTAAAGATATAAAAGGACTTTTAGAAACATTCTCTTCTATTTCTAAAGATAAATTATTGAAAGGTGAGTTAATTGCAGATGGTCATGCTGTTATTGGTGTATCTGGAGCAATGGATGTTTTTAAAAATAATTTTGTTAATGTTTCAGCTGGTTTAACATTAAAAGCTTTTGTAATGCCTTCTATTCCTTTAGGAGATACATTGGGAAAAAGTGTTCCTGAAACTTTGGTTAGTAATTTTGCAAAAACACCAATTTCAATTACTGCTGATATTGAAGCAGATAAATTTAAAAGTATTGATGATATAAATACTCTTTTAGATAATGATGTAAAAGCTATTACAGATGCTGGTAAAGAGCTTATGACTAACACTAAGGATTTAAATACAAAAGTTTCATCTATACTTGGTAAAATAAACCAAAATGAACTTGTTGCAGCTGTTTCAGAATCAGCTTCATTAAGAAGTGATTTTGTAAATATTCAAACTATAGGAACAGAACTTACAAAAAAAGTTGATGCTAATTTTGCAAAAAATATTACCGATAAAATTCAAAGTTCATTAAAAGAAGATCTTAAAGGTGTCAAATTGAATATTAATTCTGTAACAGATGTTTCTCCTGTTGGATTTGGTGCAGATTTAGGCGTTCAAGCTATTTTATTTAATGATCTTTTACTAAGTTTGAGTCTTGAAAACCCAGTTGTTTTATGGCCTTCAAAATCAAAAAAATCAGTTTATGGGCTTGATCTAGAAAATAAAGATTTATCTAAACTTGATATTTTTTCAGTATTAAAACTAATGGAAGAAGGTAAGGCTCAAGATTATAATTATAATTTATCAGAACCATTTGCAATGAGATTTGGAGGTGCTTATAACTTAGCAAAAATAACTCCTTATTTAAATGAAGGAAAATTAGTTGCTGATGTTGAGCAAGTTTTTAATGGAAGACCTTTGGCTTTTCATTTAGGCTTTGAAAAAAATTGGAACTTTGGTTTAGCTGGTGTGTCTTTAAGATTAGGAACTCAATTAGGTGGATTAGCTAATACTTATTCAGTAGGTTTAGGTACAAATATAGGTGCTTTTAATATTAGTGCTGGTTATAGTGCATCAAATCCTATAGATCCAACAAATAGCAAATCTATTTCTGGTGGATTATCAACATCTGTTAGATTTTAGTTAAAATTATTTCTTTCTAGCCAAAATAATGTACTACATAAAGTAGTAAAAATATTTTAGTCACGAATTGCAGGAATAACATAGATTAGAGCAAAAAAGGGAGTAAAACTTTACGCCCCTCAGTTTTCTTTGCTCTAATGTTTTTGTTATTTAAAAAAATCTTTATCACATAAAAATGGACAGGAGGAAATAATTTTCATTTTTTACATCTTAATGTAAATTTAACCTAAAAAATAATAATAGCTATATCTTTTATTCAATTAGTGTGTTAAAATTAACAGTATATTAACTAAATAAAGAATTTAAGGAATGGCAAAATTATGGAAGACAATGCAAATAAAATAGTTTATCAAAGTACATCTGATTTTTTGAAATATGTAAAAGATAGACAAAAAATAAAAACTAAAGAGCAAAATACTAGAACTGAATTTAAGAAAAAACCATTTTCATCAAGAGATTCAGATTATAGATATTCTTAGTTTTTTGCTCAAAAAAATTTTAATAAATAAATCACAGATTACTAGTATTCGCATTGTGTTGACAGCAAGGTAAATCTTTTTAAATAAGATTTAATATTATTCAAGATAAAAATAAAGTTTATAGCTATTATTAAAATAAACTACAAGTTTTTTAATATTTTATGTAGTTTATCTGTGTAATATTTTTAAAAATTAAAAGTTTTTAATAAAATTGTCTATTAAACCAATTTTCAACTTTTTCAGAATGATAAGGGGCTATAGGGCTAAAAGCTTCTTTCATCTTTTTAAGCATAATAATAATTGTTTTAACTGAGTTACCTAAATCACCAGATGATATTTTGTCTGAAACTGAATTACAATAATTTTTAAAAATAATCATAGATTTTATCATTAACTCTGCATTAGCTCTAAAATCTAAATTTTCATAATTAAGAGAAACTTCTTTTATTATTTCATCATAAATAAGGATAATTTCGCTATCATAATTATCTAAATCAACTTTTAGACCTGATTTTTTTATCATTGAAACAATATTAGTTAGCTTCTCTGTAAAACTATGAAGTTCTTTTTTTGCTTTATTTATTTTATCTTGTGATAGAATAACTTCAAATTTATCATTTATACTAAGTAAATAACTTAATCTTAAAACATCTGCTCCAAATCTTCTAATTATAGTTTTTGGTTCAATAACATTTCCTGTTCTTTTTTTCATTGGCTTTTTAGCTGTTCTAAATAAAAATCTATTTTCATCAAAATCGGTATTTTTAGAATCTTTTATTTTAACTAATTTTCTTTCCATTACAGATAAATGATCATAAACAAATACATTTGAAAAAGCTGGTTTTCCTGTAATTATTAAAGAAACAAGTTGACACGGTATTATCCATCTTATTAAAAATTCATTATCGGTAAAAACTTCATCTATTGTCTTAGCTTTAGGATTTTCTGGCCAATCCATAGATTGTAATGTTCCTGCTACCATAGAAAAAGAGATAGAAAAAACTTTATCAGAATCTTTTATACCATTTCCCCACCAATAATCTCTTGAAATACACCAATTATCGATTTTATCGAGATAATCTTTAACTTTTTGTTTTGATTTTTCAGAATTAAAAACTATATTATTTTTTTCAATGTTTTCTAAAAATAATAATTTACCTTCATTTATATCTACAAAAAACTCTTCAGATTTTTTTGCAACCAATATAGTTTCACATCTATTACATTTTAAAACTTGTGCCTTAAAAACACCTTTTTCTACTATTAGATTTTCTTTGAATTCTTTTTCAAACTCTTTTCTTAAATCTTCCCTAGAAAAATCTTTATCATTATATTCAATATTGCCTTTTTCATCAAAAATCTCGATTATTTCATTTATTTCATGTTTTTTTGCTAATATATCGTCTTCAATAGAGTTTATAGGAACTATTATTTCTGCATCAGGTTTTATTTCATCTGTATAAATAGCAGGGATATGAGTATTATTAAACTTATTATAAACACCTAAAATATTTGAATCTTTATATTTACCATTTTTATTTATTGCAATAGCAACAGAACCCAATGCATATTCTGGAAAAAACATATTAGTTTCTATTTTTGCACCATTATCTCCATTAAAAATTAATTTATATTTACTTTCTAAATTTATCTCACCTCTTCTTATATCAGATGAAACAATGATACTTTGGCAACTTGGACAGTAATTAAATAATTTATTTTCTTTTTTTATTAATTTACTAGCATTAAGATAAGAGTATAAGCTTTTTATGGTTCTTTTTCCTTTTTCTGACATAGGATTTGTCCAATAATTCTGAGAAAAACCAATTCCTGATAAATGAAGCTGATTTCTTATTTCTTCACTATTTTTGTTAAATTTATCATTACATATTTCAAAAAATCTTGCTTTACCAGTTTCTTCTCTTTCATAAGGTAATGATTCTTCTATTGCTATTTGTAATGACAATCCTCCATGATTTACCCCGTGAATTCTTTTAGCTTTTTTTCCATTTGATTTTAATTCAAGATATCTAGATCTAACATCAGAAAGAAGAGGATGTAAAAAAGAGGATAAATCTGGTGTTGATGAACCAGAAATAGGAGAAGAGGCTATTGAAAAATCATCTCCTTCAAAATAGTTATTTCTTTCCCAATTTAAAGAAATTTCATTTTCATCTAATGTATGAGAAAAAGCTAATTCAGGTTTTTTGGTATTTATTTTTTTATTATTATGCCAACCTGATTTTATTAATTCATCTGATAATCGTCTTCCTCTATGTAATAAAAGAGGGTGTAATTCACTAGCAGAAATATCAGCAAGATCTATTGCAGCTTTCATTGTTGTAACAGCTCTATTTTTTGAATATTTAAAAACTCTCAAAGTATCAGGATAAACTCGTTCTGAAGCTAGTTTTATATCTTCTTCTAAATATCCTAACCATTCATCAGCACAATTAACGATTCCCATCCTATTACATAAAAAATCAGGTACAAATAAAATCCCTTTTTCTTTTAGCATAATAGAATCATTTTCAGGTTCTTTTAGAATATTATTGGCTGCCCCACATATAAGTTTTACTTTTAATCTTGGAATTGTTTGTGAATTAACTTGAGCACCGATAGCACAAGGTGCAAAAATATCAACATCAAGATCAAATATTTCTTCATTTTTAACCAAAGTAAGCTCTGGCATTTCTTCTAAAATACTTTTTATTCTATTTTCACTAGTATCACAAAACCAAATTTTTGCCCCAGATTGATATAAATATCTAATTAATGAACCGCCAACATTTCCAGCTCCTTGAACAGATATTTTTACTCCTCTTAAATCATCACTACCTGATATTTTTTTCCATGCTGCCTGAGTTGCTCTAAAAACCCCTCTAGCAGTAAAAGGAGATGGATTTCCACTTCCACCAGAAGCAGGTGGGATACATGTAATAAATCTATTTTGAGTTAAAATAGTTTTCATATCTCCTGTATTTGTTCCAATGTCTTCAGCTGTATAATAAATACCTTTTAAACTTGCTATAAAACGACCATAAGCCTCAAAATACTTTCTTCTTTCATCACTTCCAACATCTAATTCATCAGCCGATTTTAATGAAGCTGGTAATGTCATAATTCCTTTGCCCCCACCCCACCATAAACCAGCAAGAGCATTTTTTCTAGTCATTCCTTGAGATAATCTTAAGCCATCAGTTATTACATCACAAAAGTTTTCATATTTTGCAAATCTTAAACCACCTTGAGATAAACCTCTTCTAGTATCATGAACGAAAGCAAAAAATAGTGAATCTAATCCGTCTTCTCTACCAATAAAAAGCCCTTCATGTTTTGAAAAATCTTGAGAAAGCTCTAAAAAAGATTTTAACGGTTTTAATATTTCTGGATGAGATAGAATAAACTCTCCATTTTCATATATTACAAAGGTATGTGTAATATTTTTTTCTTTTAGGATATTTAAAAACTGCTCTGTTTTCAAATTTCTTATGCTATTTGCTAATTCTTTTCTTACTAAATCTTTTTTATTCATGTTGCCTATAATTTGTTAGAATCATTTTTATCATTCTAACAATATTTTATCTATACAAAAATAAAATAATATCAAACTTTAAATTAAAAATAATAACTTTGATATAGAAAAATTAATCATACTAATCCTAAAATCTTGCAAATCCTGATACTGACAATTAATAATTTTGATGTAAAATATTATAATCTTAATTTATTAAAGGATTCAAAAAAAATGAGAAAAATTACAACTGCTTTTTTGTTTTTATTACTACTTTTTCATAATTCTAATTCTTATGCAAAAAATTATTCAGAATCAAAAATAGTATCAGAAACAGGTGATTGTAATAAAAATGAACCTTGTTTATCAATAGTTATTAAATCTTTAAAGTTAGATAAAACTATAAAAAATAACTCTAAAATAAATGAATATATAAAAAATGAAGCTTTAAGTATGTTT
>JBBTGK010000075.1:0-11414 GCA_038060635.1 Cyanobacteriota bacterium
AACTTTAGCAAAACATTATATAAAATCAAAAAAAGCAGAAGATATTGAACTTATACACTATAAACCAATTGGATTTTTAAAATGTAATCAACAAGAAAGATATGAAGTTCCTAGACAAGGTATTCATGCAAAAAATTCAATGGGATATATTCAATTAACAATAGGTAGTAATTTTGAACAAGCTACAAAGGACTTAGAAGGTATAGAAAGACTTTGGATAATTTATCATTTTCATATAAATGATGGTTGGAAACCACAAGTAAGCCCACCACGATTTTTAGAACGAAAAATAGGTGTTTTTGCGACACGTTCACCTTTTAGACCAAATGCTATAGGAATTTCTTGTGTAAAACTTGAAAAAGTAGAAACTTTAAAAATATATATTTCTGAATTTGATATATTAAATAAAACGCCTATTTTAGATATAAAACCTTATATTCCTTATGCTGATTCTTTTCCAGATTCAAAAACAGGATGGTTAAAAATAGATACAAATGTTTTTGTAATTAATTTATCTGATTTGGCAAAAAAACAAAATAAATGGCTTATAGAAAATGGAGATGTTAATGTAGAAAATTATGCAAAAGTACAATTACAATTTACTCCTGATAATACAGAAAGATTGAGAATATTAGATTCTGGATATGTTTTAGAAAATCAAAAAATCTATTTTTTAAAATTTAGAACATGGTTAATAGAATATTTTATTGATTTTGAAAAAAATGAGGTTTTTATTCTAAAAATATTAAGCTTTTATTTATATAATAATACTATTAATAAAAATGAAAAAATGAAAGATCTTGACTTACATAAAAAATATATTGAGTGTTTTTATAATTAAAACTGAATTAGGAATAAAATAAATGAATTCGTTAAAAAATTTAAAAATAACAAATAAAATTCTTTTTGCTCTTTTAATAGGAGTTTTATCTTGCATTATAATATCTGCTTATGGTCTTTATAGGTTAAATAAAGCAAATAATAGCTTATTAATATTATATAATGAAGATGTTTTGTCATTAGAAAAAATAAATTTGGTGCATTCTAATTTTTATCAAATTGATAGATCTTTAGATGAAAAAATAATTGCTTCAACAAAAGAAACTACAAGAAAATATGATATAAAACTTGAAGAAGATATTAGAAATTTTGAAAATAGCTTAAATTCTGCTAAAGAATTTTTTTATACCGAAAAAAGTAAGATAATGTATGATAATTTTTATGATAAATGGGTAAAATATAAAATAGAACTTCAAAAAACAAGAGATAATGCTGAAATTAAAGATATTTCTCTAAGAAATAAAATTAAAGAAGCTTATGACACTAAATTTAATTTAAAAACTTATGAAATGATTTTAGATCTAGATAATATTATTAAATTAAAAAATGTTAGAATAACGAATAGCTTTAAAGAGAGTCAGGAAGATTACAAAGAATCTTTAATAGTAACAATAATAGTAAATATTTTAATAATATTATTTTTTGTATTTCTAGGTTTATATACTGGGAAAATAATAAAAGAATCTATAATGACACTAAAAAATAGTTTAGATAATGTTGCTAATGGTAATTTTAGTACAAAAATAGATTATAAATATAAAGATGAACTATTAGATGTCTCTAATAGTTTAAATATAATGATAGATGTCTTAAATAAAGCAAAAGAAGATACTAATATTCAAAATTGGTTTAAAGATGGTCTTAATAAATTATCCAATAAATTATCAGATGAAAAAGAATTATCAAAATTAACGAATAGTGCAATTTCTTTTATTGCCAGATATTTGGAAGCTGGAATGGGGGCATTATATATTTTAGATAAAGACACTAATATTTTATCTTTGGAAGGCTCTTATGCCTTTAACATAAGAGATAATATAATAAGTGAATACAAGCTGAAAGATGGCTTAATTGGTCAAGTAGCCTATGAAAAACAAGCTATTATTTTAAAAAATATCCAAAGAAAAGAACGAGATATTTCTATGGGACTTATAGATGAACCACCAATAAGTATTTTTGCGATGCCTATTATTTATGAAAATGAAGTATCTGGAGTAATAGAATTAGCTACTTTAAAACATTTTTCTAAGTTAGAGCAAGATTTTTTAATACAAGCAAATAAAATAATAGCTACAATGATAAATTCATTAATTCAAAATGAAAAAGTTAAAAAATTACTTATCCTTGCTCAAGAAGCTAAAGCTGAAGCGGAAGAAAACCTAACTCAAGCTATTGAAGCTAATATAAACTTAGAAACACAATCAATTATTTTACAAGAACAATCAGAAGAAATGAAATTAGCTAATACTAAAATGGAAGGGCAACAAGAACAACTTCTAATTCAAGCTGAAGAAATGAGGCAAACTAATGCTAAAATGGAAGAACAAAATCAAGAAATGGAACAACAATCAGAAGAATTAAATCAAACAAATAAAAAGTTAATTGAACAACAAGATTATTTAAAAGAAGAGCAAGAAAGAATTAATAGAGTAAATAATGAACTTATAATTGTTCAAGATGAGCTAAATAAAAAAGCAGAGCAATTGGAAAAATCAAGTCAATATAAATCTGAATTTTTAGCAAATATGAGTCATGAACTAAGAACACCATTAAACTCTGTTATTTTACTTTCTCAATTAATGGCAAAAAATAAAAAGCAAAATTTACAAATTGATGAAGTTGAAAAATTGAATGTAATAAATAAAGCTGGAAAAGATTTGCTTAATCTTATTAACGATATTTTGGATCTTTCAAAAATTGAAGCTGGTAAATTAAATATAGAAATAAGAGATTTTAATATAAGTACTCTTTTAGAAGATCAAGAACATTATTTTTCTTCTATTGCATCAGAAAAAGGAATTAATTTAATAATAGAAAATGAATTTACTGATGATTTAATTATAGAAAGTGATTCTAATAGAATTTCTCAAATATTAAGAAATTTTATGTCTAATTCATTTAAATTTACTAAAGAAGGATCTGTTACATTAAAATTATCAAAATCTAATAAAAAAGATAAACCATTAAGATTCAATGTTATAGATACTGGTATTGGTATTCCTGAAGAAAAACAAAAATTAGTTTTTGACGCTTTTAGCCAAGCTGATGGTTCAACTTCCAGACTTTATGGTGGAACAGGATTAGGTCTTTCTATCTCTGTAAATTTGGCAAAACTTTTAGGAGCAGAAATATCCTTAGAAAGTAAGGAAGGCGTTGGAAGTAACTTCTCATTATTTTTACCCTATAAAACCCCTAATAATAAAGATAATAATCTTGATGAACTTGAAAATAGTTCTTATAAAACAGATAAAAATTTAGATTTAGTAAATGAAATAATAAACCATGAATTGAATTTAGAAAAAGTGAATAATATTGAAAATAAACACCGAACAAAGATTTTTGATGATAAAAACTCAATAAAAATTGGCGATAAAATAGTTTTAATTGTTGAAGATGATGTTGATTTTGCAAACTCAGTTTCTTTTACAGCTAAAGAAATTGGACTCAAATCACTTATAGCCACAACTTGTAAAGAGGGTTTAGAATTAACAGAAAAATATCACCCTTCTTGTATGATTTTAGATTTAGGATTACCTGATAAAAATGGCATGGAATTATTAAGAGAATTAAAAAGCACAAAAGAATTTAGAGATATTCCAATTCATATTGTTTCTGCTGATGATTCTCAAGTAATAAAAGCTAAAAAAAGTGGTGCTGTAGGCTTTCAAATGAAACCAGTAATGGAAGAAGAGCTAGTTTTAATTTTAAAAAATATGACTAATTTGAGTGAAAAAATAGAAAAAAAAGTTTTGCTAGTTGAGGACAATAAAGTTTATAAAGAAAATATTATGGAAATTTTTCAGAACAAGGGATTATTAATAGATGGGGTTGAAACTGAAAAAGAGGCTATAGAAAAAATTGACTCAAATCATTATGATACGATAATTATTGATCTTTATCTAGAAAATGGAAGTGGATATTCTATTTGTAAATATGTTAAAGATAAAAATATCCAAACTCCCATAATAGTTCATACAGGAAAAGATTTAACTGAAAAAGAAGAGTTGGAACTAAAAAAAATATCAGATTCTATAATATTAAAAACGGTTAACTCTTCAGAACGATTAATTGATGAAGTGTCTATGTTTTTAAACCTCGTTAAAGATAAAAAAATAGAAGGAAATAAAAATTCCTATATAAAAAATTCTGATAATTTAAAAATCCCAAAAGAATTAGAACTTGAAGGTAAAAAGATTTTGATTGTTGATGATGATATAAAAAATATTTTTGTTTTAACTTCTGCCCTAGAAGAAACAAATGCTGATATTTTTAGTGCCAAAAATGGTCGTGAAGGGGTTGAGTTATTAAAAAAGAATCCCGACATTTCTTTAGTAATTATGGATATAATGATGCCTATAATGAATGGATATGAAGCTATAGAAGAAATAAGAAAAACAAGCGAAATAAAAGAAATTCCTATTATTGCAGCTACCGCAAAAGCTATGAAAGATGATCGTGAAAAATGCCTTTCAATCGGAGCGAATGATTATATTTCTAAACCCATAGATCTAAATCTTTTAATGGCAATGGTAGAAAAATGGATATCTAAGTAAAAAAGTGGTGATAAATTTAAGTTTTTATAAAAATATTTGTGAATTTGCAGTAGTTAATAAAATATCAAAAAAAAGTGATATTGAGTTGTTTATTAATAAAATAACTTCTATAGAAAATGAACATATTAACATTACTTTTTTTGAAGCAAAATATCTTCCAGAAAAAATAATAAAAACTTTATTGAATCTTGAAAAAGATAAAAAAATTAAAATTTTTGTTTTTAATAAAATTCTTTATTCATATTTATATAAGCTTTCTTTTCAAGTAAAAATATTAAAAAGTAAATCTTTAACTATAAACCCAAATTATATTAAAGTTTTAGCTATAGGTGGTTCTGCGGGGAGTTTTGATTTTATTTCGTATTTATTAAATAATCTTAGAAATTCTGAAGTTATTATTTTTATTATTCAACATATTCCAGAAGATTCTAAAAGTAGTTTAGATGAAATATTAAAAAAATATACTGATTTAAACATAAAATTTGCAGAGAATAATGAATATATAAAATGCAAAAATATATATATTGCTCCTGCTGGTTTTCAAATGAAAATAGCTAAGGGTAAAATATTACTTACTAAAGCTCCTTATGTTAATTTTGCAAGACCATCAATTGATGTTCTTTTTGAATCATTAAGCGAATATTATAAAAATGATTTAGCTATTGTATTATTATCAGGTTACAATGATGATGGATCTCATTCTTTGGAAAAAATACAAAAAAATAAAAGTAAAATTCTTATTCAAGATCCAAAAGAAACAGAGCATAATGAATTATTATTAAATGCAATAAAAACCAGTTATTATGATTATATTATGCCTGTTCCTGAAATAACTCACTATATAAAGAGATATTTACCTAAAAAAGATGATGAAATAGAAATTAGTGAACTAGAATTAAGTATTTTTTTAGCTTCAATAAATGAAAAATATGGTTATGATTATAAAAATTATTCTAAAGATAATGTTTTAAGAATGATAAAAAAAGAAATGAGAAATACTAATATTTATTATTTTAATGACTTTGTAGAAAAAATTCTTACAAATAGTTTGGATTTTGAATCTTTGTTTTTAACCCTTTCAATAAATGTAACTGAGTTTTTTAGAGATCCTGAAGTATTTAAGTTTGTTAAAAATAAGCTTTTTGAATATATTACGGATACTCCTAATATAAAAATTTGGTGTTCAGGTTGTTCTACTGGAGAAGAACCATATTCACTTGCTATACTTTTAAAAGAAGCTAATTTATTAGCTAAAACTCAAATTTATGCCACGGATATAAACCCTTATATAGTAGAACAAGCTAAAAATGGTTTTTTTAGTAAAGATAGTGTGGAAAATAGTTTTAATAATTATATTTCAATTCAAGGTAATACTAATTTTAAAAATTATTTTGATGATTTAGGTAATTGCTATCAAATAAAAGATGAACTAAAAAACAATATTTTATTTTTTGAGCACTCATTATTAAATGAGGGTATAATAAATGAATTTGATATTATTTTTTGTAGAAATGTATTAATTTATTTTAACAATGAACTATTTAATAAAACTATTAATCTTTTATACAAATCTTTAGCAAATAATGGGTTTCTTATTTTAGGAAAAGCGGAAGATATAATTAACAATAATAATTTTATGGTTTATAATAGTTATTATAAGATTTATAAAAAAAGTTTTAAGTTCCCTATCTTTTAAAAGGAATTAAAAATGGAAAAATTAAAAATACTAATAGTTGATGATAATAAAAATAATCTTTTTACCCTAAATGCTCTTTTAGAAGATAATTTAGATGTTACTGTTTTTGAATGTCAATCTGCATTAACTGCTCTCGATGTTCTTATTCAAGAACAAATCGATTTATGTATTCTTGATGTTCAGATGCCAGATATAGATGGTTTTGAATTAGCTAGGCTTATCAGAAATAGAAAAAAAACCTCTCATATCCCCATAATACTTTTAACCGCAGCATATCTTTCTGACAAATATAAACAAAAAGGGTTTGAAATGGGTGCAGAAGACTATATTACTAAACCAATTAATGATAGATTATTAATAAATAGAATAAAAGCTTATCTAAGACCGATAGAAAAAGAAAGAGCATTTTCTTTTGAATTAGAAAAAAAAGTAAAAGAAAGGACTCTTGAACTAGAAAAAGAAATTGAAGAAAGAAAAAAAATTCAAGAAGAATTAATTTTAGCAAAAGAAAAAGCAGAACAACAAGCAAGAGATAAATCTATGTTTTTATCAACTATGAGCCATGAAATAAGAACTCCTATGAATGGTATTTTAGCTATTTTAAGACTTTTAATTGAAGATCAACCAAAGGCAGAACATTTAGAAAGTTTAAGAATAATGAAATTTTCATCTGATAATATGATGGCAATAATAAATGATATTCTTGATTTTAATAAAATGGAAGCAAACAAAGTTAAATTAGAAAAAATTGATTTTAGCTTTTCTCAACTACTTTCAAGTATAAAATTTTCTATGAATGTAAAAGCCATGGAAAAAAATATTGAAGTTAGTTCTATAGTTGATCATCAAATTCCTGATAAAGTAAAAGGAGATCCTGTAAGATTAGGACAAATACTAAATAATTTAGTTAGTAATGCCGTAAAGTTTACAACTATAGGAGGAGTTACAATAAAAGTTGATTATTTATCAGAAAATGACACTGAATATTTACTTAGATTTTCTATTTCAGACACAGGAATAGGAATACCTGAAGATAAAATAGGTATGTTATTTACACCTTTTACACAAGCTTCTGATGATACCACTAGAAAATATGGTGGCACTGGGTTAGGTCTTTCTATAACAAAAAATCTTATAGAACTAATGGATAGTAAAATTGAAATACAAAGTGAATTAGGAAAAGGAACAACCTTTTTATTCGATATAAAACTTGGTAAAACGAATATAAATGATAAAAAAATAGAAAATATAGGTAAATTTAATAGTTTAAAAGGACTAAAAGTTTTGATAGCTGAAGATAATAAAGTAAATCAAATGGTAGCTAATAAATTTTTAAAAAAATGGGATATAGAAGTTGATTTTGCTGATGATGGATCAATTGCAGTGGAAAAAGTTAAAAATAATAAATATGACCTAGTTTTAATGGATCTTCAAATGCCAGAAATGGATGGATACACATCAAGTAAAAAAATTAGAAAGCTTGAAGGAGATTATTATAAAAATATTCCAATAATAGCTCTTACAGCATCTACAATCTCGGAAATAGAAGAAGAAATTAAAAAACACGGTATGAATTCAGCTCTTTCAAAACCGTTTAATCCTGATGATTTCTATAAAACTCTTTCAAAAATATACTCAACTTTGAGTTTTAATAATCCATAAAATTATTTTTTTTAGAAGAAGAAATTAAATAACATTGTTAATATTATGAATTATTTAATATGCCTGTTTAGGAAGGTTTTTAGAACATTACGTAGTAATTTTATTCCTTATCAAAAATAAATAAACCATTACTTATTACTCTTTCTTTATTATCAGAAAAAGAATTAATTATTTTTCCATCAAGATACATAGATGAAGAACCACCACCATCAAAGTTTATTGCAGAGATTACATTATATTTTTTTAAATAATTAGCAACCTCGTCTAATGTCATCCCCTTGCTAGTTTTTTGCCTACCATCTACTACTATTATTAATATTTTATTATTATTCAGTAAACCTAATGCAGTTCTAGGGGCTTTTCCATCAGTAATATCAGCCTTAAATTTCTCTTGTTCAGAAGTTATATTTATCAATCCATTTTTTATTAGGGTTGGTCCACCTCCTATGGCATATAAAACATTATTAATAGGTTCAGAATAATTTATTACTACCTCACATTTTATATTTTGATTTATATATTTATCAAGATTTTCTTTTCCTTTTCCTTCTGCATAAACATAAAAACCTTTAATATTTTCTTCTGGATTATATTTTATTTCATTTGTTTTTGGATCGATAAAAAAATAAGTTTGTTCTTTATCTTTTTTTAGTGGGTTAAGATTTTTATTATAATAACTTTTCATAAAATTATAATTAAAAACAACTATTTGATCTTCTTTTGGCGGTAAATTATAAGAATTTACTTTTATACTTTTATCATTTTTAATATTAATTGGTTTAACTACTTCTGAAGAATCAAAAGGATTTGAATTATTATCATCTTGAAAATTAGAAATTTTTAGAAAAATATTTAAATCAATATTTTTTATTTCAAATGAATTATCTTTATTTATTATCAAAGAACTTCTATTATACCAAGGTTGAGCAATTAATTCACCATTTGCTAATAATAAACCCAATGGTGATTTTATTTTTGAAGAAAAATAGCCACCATTTATTCCTGCTAAAGCATTAAAATCTTTTGCTAATTTGCTTAATTCTTTAAGATTAAAATTTGAATATTTATCTCTTGAAATGACAGGTTTTATGGAAATATTTTTTTGGGGATCAATTTCAAGAATATTTATTTTATTTGGTATTGAAGAATTATTTTCAACTATTTTTGAATGATAAATACCATCTTGTTTTAGTAATTTTGTTTCAGTTTTATAGTTCTTAGGAAATTGAATAACTAATCTATCTGGTTTTTCTATTGTATAAGTATTTATTAAATTAAATTCTTCTTTGGTATAAAAAATAATTTTTGTAATACCTTTATAAAAGTCAAGATCAATTTTTGAAAATTCTGAAGATATACTTTCTAATTGTTTTTTTATTTTATCTTTTTCAAAAAGATTAGTTCCTAAAATAGAAATTTTATAATAATCATTTCCTTTTTCTTCTTCAAAAACAGGTTGAGATGAAAAATTAAAAATAATTTTAGTTTCAGAAACATCAACGTTTGAATTTATGCTATTTAGAGTATTTAATGTTTTAAATATGTTTACTTGATTTTTATATTTGTTTTCTCCAATACTAGCATTTAATTTAGTTATAAAAGATGCTGGAAGATAAAATGTATTATTCTTCCAAATTACTTCATTAGGAAGATTATAGTACTTATTATTAATATATATTTGCTTAGAATTTTCTTTTATTTCAAAGCTTTCTTCATTGTTTGTTAAATAAGCTTTTCTATTTTTATAATCTAATACATAGCTTAATCCCAAATTTTTTATTATTTCAATTGGAAAATATTTTGCACTTTCACCTAAAAATATTTCAGGAGAATCATTCATTTCATGTCCATTAATAAAATAAGTCCATTCAGCTATATTTTTATCTATATTCTCTATAGTATTTTTTGCATAAGCAAAGCTTTGAATAATAAATAAAAATATAAAACTAAGTATAAATTTATAATTTAATTTTTTTAAAAATATCATAATTAAAACCCTCTTAATTTTTAATTACAATACAATAAATTTCATCAAATTCGTTAATATTTTTATGTATCTTATTATTTTTTTCAACAACACTATGTAGTTTTTATTTTATTAATAATATTTTTAAAATATAAAAAAAATATTTTCTAATATTTACTATTATTAATATATATGTCATAATAATGTTAACTAAACTTATTTACAATTTATGTTTTGGAAAACAATATGAAAAAAAATCTTTTCTTTGCTATGTTTTTTTCTTGTATTTTACAACAAGTAGCTTTTGCAGAAAAAGACAAAAATATTAATAGTTTATCACTAGAAGAATTATTAAATATAAATGTTGTATCTGCATCAAAACAAGAAGAGCCATTAAAAGAAACACCTGTTCCTGTAACAGTAATAACAGAAGATATGATAAAACATCTTGGTGCAAGAAGTATTAAAGATCTTTTACTCACTTATGTACCAGGAATAACTTATACTCAAGATACAAATGAAATGTATGTTTCTATGAGAGGTATTTATGGTAGTTCACAACAAAAAATCTTAGTTTTACTAAATGGACATAGATTAAATTCTAGAGCGTATTCAGAAGCAAATACAGATTTTAGTATGAGTTTGGATAAAATAAAACAAATAGAAATACTCAGAGGACCAGCTTCATCATTATATGGAAATGTAGCTCTTACAGCAGTTATAAATATAATAACTCTTAGTGGTGAAGATTTAAATGGATCTAAAATAAGTATTGCAGGTGGTAATTACGGACAAAAAAAAGTAAGCATTACACATGGTAAAAAATTTAGTGATAATAATGAATTAGTTTTATGGGGTAACTATTATGAAGCCGACGGTCAACCCTTTGCTATTTCAAAAGAACAAGATTTTTCTCAAAAACCACAATCAGGAGTAGCAATTCTTGATGGAATAAAAGATAGACCAGCTTATGATTTAGGTTTAAACTATAAATATGAAGATTTTTCACTATTAGCAAATATTAGAGCAAATCATTATATTTCGCCTTTTTCTGAAAAAGGTCAAGTTTATAAACCAGATGATTTTAGAAAACTACTTGGTTTAAGTACAGGATTATCAACGCCTTCATCTCATTTAGGTTTATTTTATAATAAAGAAATAATTAATGATTTAGAATTATCTTTTGAGTTATATAATGACTATAATTCAGTAATTGGAACAGTTGCATCAGATTCAACTAATAAATCTGGTTTTGGTTTAAGTTGGAATGAGTTTTCTATGGGTGGTATTTCACAACTTAATAAAAAATATGATTTATCTGCTTTAGGTAAAGGCTCATTTATTTTTGGTCTTCAAGCAGATACAATGAATTTATATGATAGTATGTGGCCTAATATTCCAGCAGATGGAGATTATAAAGACTTTAAAGATTCTAATAAATCTAAAATACTTGAAACAGGAACAGAAACTATCTATT
>JBBTGK010000076.1:0-1357 GCA_038060635.1 Cyanobacteriota bacterium
AATCAAAAGTTGCTTTCATTATTTCTTTTGTGGCACTTGAACCCCATCTTGCTGCTTGATCTCCTATGTATGCTTCAGGCCATAAAGCTCTCATTTCTCTTCCCATTTGATTAAATTCAGCCCTTGCTTGTTGCCCCTCTGGAGTATCTTGACCTAACAAATCTTTTTTATCTTTCATAAAATCAATTAATTTATTTTCTTTTTCATAACGTAACTCTGTTACTGCCATTTCTTCTAATATTTTTTTGCTTTTATTAGGATTACTTTTTTCTAAAACAAGCATTTTTTCTTTAACAGAATTTTCTGTTTTAGTAAAACTTTGTTCTGCTTTAGCAAAATTTTGTTCAATACCTTTGGTAAAATCCTCTCCTTTTGTTTTAGAAATTTGAAGAGTCTCTTTTTTAAAGGCTTCATAAGCTTTCAAACCTTCTTTAGATTCACCAAAACCTACTCTGATTTGATAAAAATCCATCTCTATTTTATTTGCTTTATCTAGTGTTCTTACACTTTCAGAAATAGGTTTCCCTTTTCCAATATCCATTATTAATGGAGAAGCGTAAGCATTTGAATCTACGATATGACTAGGAGCCCCATCAAAGTTATTTTGTAACTCTTTTTGCATCATTTGCATTAATTCTAATTCTTTTATGTGTCTATCTATTTCGTTCATTTCTTTTGGTTTTACAATTTTTACAGAAAAATCAACATCACTCCATGCTTTTTTATAAGAAGATTTTGGATCATCACTTGGAGGAGTTCCAACATAACCAGGAGCAAGTTCATAACCAAGTTTTTCTGCCATTTTTGTAACATTTTCCCAACATTCTTTTACTTTAGAATCTCTTGCTTTATGGATACCTTCAAAAACATTAGTTGGTATTTTTCCATCTAAACTTTTTACATTTTCCCAACTACCCATTAATTTATAAAAACCGATTATATTGTCATTATTTCCTGCTTTTATATTTTTATCAAGATATGAAGCTATTTTATCTTTATTATTTTCAATAAAAGCTTTTACCTCTGCTTTTTTTCCTAAATTTACATCTTTAAATAACTCATGTAATTCTGGATCGGCAATTTTTTCACTAGATTTAATTGGTTCTTCTTTTACAATAGGTTTTAATTCAGGAATAATCTCTGTTTTTTCTGTAGGTTTAATATCAGGTTTTATTTCTGTACTATCTGATTTTACTTCTTTAATTTCTTCTTGTTTTTGTAATTTTACTCCTTCTTTCAGTTTTAATTCTATTTTTTCTCCATTACTTGAAACATTAGATATATCTTCTTTATTTAATTTTATTGTTTCATATCCTTCTCTTAATAACTCAATTCCTTCTTTACCATCAGGTTTTTT
>JBBTGK010000076.1:1367-7231 GCA_038060635.1 Cyanobacteriota bacterium
TTTACTAATTTCACACTAAATTCTTGAGCAGGAAGACCTTCTTCAGGAGAAATTTTTATAACTAATGGAGTTTCAATTTGTTCTGCTGCCTTAGCTATAGTAAACAATGAATCTTTATTTAAAGCTTTATTTTTTGTTAATTCTTCCAATGTCATTTTCATAGAAGTATCAACTAATTCCTTAACTTCTTCTGGTTTAAAACTTGGAATATCTTTTAACTTATCTAATAATTGTTCTTTTCTTTGTTTTATAGTATCAATCATATGTTGAGATTCTTCTAAAGCTACTTTTGCACCTTTTGCACCATTCAAATTGTCAAAGTCAACATTTATTTTTGAAATACCTTCAACCGATTTAGATATAAACTCTTGAGATACAATTTTATTTATAGTTTCTGCATCATATTTAGGTAAACCATCTTTTCCATTAAGTTCATTGAGATGTTTTTCAATATGCTCAGAATAAACCTTAGGATCATTCGTTTCAATTTTTGGCATTTCTTTTAAAGCTAATTTTGCGGCTTCTTCTTTGATAAATTTAGTTGTAGCTTCTTTTGCTTGAGGTGGAATCTTATCCATTTTTACAGATTCTTGTAATAATTTTAAACTCTCTTTAGAATTTTCTTTAAAATAAGAACTAAAAGCGTCATTTATTTTTTTGTATTCAGGCGAATCTTTTGGTAAACCAGTATTTAATTTTTCAGTATGAAAAGAGCTAAGTTCTTTTATTTTTTCAGGAGGCATTTTTTGTGTATGTAATGCTCCTATAAGTGATGGAACCACAATTCCTGCTGCCATAGAAACTCTTTCACCCCATTTTTTTGCTTCAAACTTTTGTGCAGCAGTTAATGGGCCACCATTAGAAACTTCCATTGCTTTTTCTATTCCATAAGAAACTAATGAACTTGTATGTTCTTGACCATACATAAGAGCAAAATTCATCGCTAATCTACCACTAAAATCTTTTATTCCTGAAAATTTGCTAGATGAATTTACAAATAAAAATTGTCCTGTAAATTCTACAAATTTCGTTGCCAACGCATGTTCCCCAAAGGTTTTTTGAGCTGCTAAATTTAAACCATTTTGCACTGCAATAACTTGTGCCATGTGAGTACTACCATTTACAAAAGTTCTAAAACGACTAGTATTTGCTCCAACTGAAGATAATTGTTCTAATCTTCTCATTCCTGACATTGTTCTTATCGCTAATCCTTCACTTTTTGCAACTGAGCCAACCAATCTAAGTGCGTTAGCAGCATTTTTTTCTCCACTTAATATACTTGGAGCAATTGCTGATATAGATCTTACCAATGCAATGGCTTGTTCTACCCTTGGATAATTAGCCGCAACTTTTTCTAAAAACATTGCTACTCTTGCTGTTGCAACAGCAGAACCAAGACCTGCTGTAAGAACTTCAGTTAAAGCTATTTCTGCAATCATTGCAACTGTATCTGTTTTATTTAAAACAGAACCAACAGTATTCAACCATTTTAGGCCATCTGTTTCAATTTCCCATCCTTCAGTATCTACACCAAAAACATCTGTAACGCTCATAGCCGCATATCTGCCTTCCATTTGTTTTGCTTCATTTATTTCTTTTTGATATCCACCAGATAATAAAGTACCTGTTCTTTCTTCTAAACTTTTTGCTTCTTCTCTTATTCCTGCACCTTTTTCAGATACACTTGATTTTGCTATCCAATTTTTGAAAGTAGGATCCCAATTTGAAGGATTTGGCTTTAAAATTAAATCCATATTTACATTGCCTTTATGATTAGTAACTACTTGTTTAGCAATGTCTTGAGAAATTTTATCGGTTGAATCACTTTGAGCAAATAATTTTAACCCAGATAAATATTCTAAAGGTCTATTTCCTTTTGCAACATCATGAAAATCGGCTGAAAAAGCACTTAGTTGAATAATTTGATTGTCATATTTTTTTAAAATATTAGCTCTGGCTTTATCTAAAAGAGTTAAATCTATTTTATCATAATCAAAATCCTTAGCTTTTTTATTATTAGGATCATCATTTTCAATTACATCTCTTATATCCCAAATAGTTGCAGCCAATGAATGTCCTGATGCAGCTTCTTTTGTTCTATATATTTGATAATCTAAAGCACCTAAAACTAAAGTTTTTTCTTTTTTCAAATTTTCTTTATGCTCATCAGCTTGTTTTTCGATGTCTTTTATAGCAACATCCCATTTTTGTTTTACATCTTTTAGTTTTTCTCCTCCTTCTCTACCACCATTCTTTTTTATCAATGTATCTGCAATCATAGAGGTTAAATTAAGTAGATTTTGAGATGCTGCCACACCATCTTTATCTATTGGTTTTTGTCCTTTAAAAACCATTTCTCTTCTAAAAGAAATTCCTACCGATTCTATTGTCGCTTGTCCAATACTTTCCATTAAATCAACTTGTAATGGTCTAATTCCACTAGCATTTGCTAAATCTGGTGATATTTCAAATTCTGCGGTTTCATAACTTCTTCCTAATATCCTTAAAGTTTCTTCTGGTATGGTTTTTGCAATATCTTTTGAAACTAAAACTTGACCTTTTATAGATTCTATAGCTAATTCTTGTTTTTGATCTTTTGTAATTTCAGGTGAACTATTTAAAGAAACTCTTATTGCCTCAGATTTGTCTAGATCTTTTACAGTTCCTATATCCCAATCTTGTTTTTCTTTTAACCCAGCTTGATTTCCTGCTTTATCTGCTTTAGATTCTACTAAGCTTTTATCTTCTTTTGGATTTGAAGAACTTAAATATTGATTTTTAGCTTTATCTGCTGCAAATAACTCTATTGATTCTGATAAATCACTTCTTTGTCTTATATTATCTCCAAAAGTATATCTAACTTCTTCTACCTTAAATTCAGGTTTTTGTTTCATCCATTCAGGAGCATTAGTAAAAACTTTTTTACCTTCTTCAATACCTTTTTTAGCATTAGCTATTAAAACCTCTGGTGATGATGCTTTTGGATCAAGATTTCTTGTTTCAATATATGCTTGTTTTAATGCATCAACTTGAGAATCACTAATTTCTTTTTTTGCTCCAGAAACTCTTAATCTTTCATTTGTTGCTGATATTGATTCACTATTAGGCTCATCTGAAGAATAAAAAGGAACTAACTTATTTTCTTCTTTTTCTAATCTTTCATATTCCTTATTTAATAAAATTAAAGCCGATTCTCCATGTTTTTGTTCTTTTTCAAGTTGTTTTTGTTTTTCAGGATTATTAAAAATAGTACTTCCTTTTAAATCATCTTGTTCTACTTTCATTTCTTCAAGTTGTTGATTAAGGGTTTTTATTTGGGCAGCAATATCTTCTTTTTGCTTCGTTTTTTGAGTATATTGTTCTGATTTTGAATTTAAAGAAGAATCTAAACTATTAACTTCATTATCAATTTTTTTACTTTCTCTAACTACATTTGATTGTTCTATTTTTATATCACTTGCTGTAGTTTCAAGGCTTGAAAGTTTTTTTACGATTTCTATTTGTTTTTTTGCTTCTATCGGATCTTTTGGTGCAATATTTCCTGTAGTTAATTGAGAAGTTAATATTTGCTTTTCTTTTTCAATAACTCCAAGAGCTTTTATCCCTGAAACATGATATTCTTTTTCAATTTCTTTTTGTTGCTCTGTTATTACCTGAGTTGGTTTATTATCCAAAGAACTTGTTAATGGCCCAGATGAAGAATAAGTTGGTTTTGCATCTACAGATGATTCATTTGCTGGTTTATAATCAGAGGGAATATTATATTTAAATGTTTTTGTTTTTTCATCATAAAAAACATCTGTTGCTTGTAAACGATCTTTTGAATCTTGTCTTTGAGATTGATTTAAAGTTAATCGTAATTCTTGAATACCTAGATCTTTATTAGGATTTGGTGTATATTTCTCAATTTTTTCTATATGTTTTTCAGCTGTTTTTAATAATTCACTTGCAGGTGGTGGTGTTTTAGGATCTGCAATAGCTCCAGCTCCCTTTTGTTTTTGAACGGATTCTATTCCAAACATACTAATATCAGAAGATGCTGCTGTACCATGAATATTTGAAGCCATTCCTTTTAAATCAGTAGATACTTTTTTACCTTTTGCTTCTGTTTTATCTATTCTTTCATCTAAGGCATGAGCATCATTATTTAAAGAAAGAACTTCATTATCTCTTGATTTTTTAATTTTTGCATATTCAGGGCTATCAGGTTTTAATTTTGCTAATTGAGAATCAAAAATAGCGATAGCTCTTTTAGAAACAGATGTTCTTGCTCTTGTTGCTGAATCAGGCAGTGTTTTTAATAAACTTGTATCGGCTTCTATCATAGATTCTATTTGATTTATTTGATCCGAAAAAGCAAAAATCTCTTTTTTTATCTTTGCCTGTTCTTCACTTGTTTTAGCTGTTCCTAAATCACTAAATAATGAAGATATTTTTTCTTTTGATTCTATTATTCTATCTTGTAATGCAGTTCTATGAAGCCTTGTTATTTCCAAGCTAGAAATTACGGAAGGCCAATTACCTGTTTTAAAAGCTTTTTGTAATGCTATTTCCATTTTTGGATTTGATTGACCTGTAGTAAGATATAAAGCTAAATCTTCTTTATTTATACCCATTAATTTCAAAGATTTTCCTGTTGCTTTATTTGAATCTAATTTATCTAATAATTCTTTAATTTCAGGATGTTTTTTAGCTAATTTATCTAATTGAGAAATAGCATCTGATGTACCAAAACTTTCTTTATTTATAGGCAAAGCAACTATATTTAAATTATTTGGAAGTAATTCTTTTGTAGTTTTATCTAATAACTCTAAAGTTTCATGTTTAATTTTAGATTCTGGTGTATTTTTAATCAATTCATTAAGATTTTTTTCAGGGCTTAATGTATTAAAAGTTAGTAGCAAATCTTTTAAAGTTCCTGAATTTTTATATTTATCTACAATATCCATAAGAGTTTTAGTTTGAGCTTTACTAAGATTCTCTTTTGGTAAGTTCAATAATTGATTTATATCTTCTTTCATAGAAGGATCATCAACTAATTTTAGTAAATCAGTATTTAATTGACTTTTTTCTTCAGCCAATTTTACTTTTTCTTTTTCAGGTGTTTTTGAAATAATATCTCTTTCATTAGAAATAGCTTGATACAATTTTTGTGTTTCTATAGGAATTTCTTTTACATCCCCTTTTGGACTTTCTGTTCTATTTGATACAGTTAATCTTTTTGCTTGAGTTATTGATTGTATTGTTATTCCTGTTTCTTCTGAAAAACTGACATAATTAAAACCAGCTAGTACTTTTTGCCCATCTTGAGATAATATATTTTCTTTTAAATCACTTAATAATTTTTTTACAGAATCTGGATTACTAAGATCAAGTTTTAAATAAACATTATCTTTTACTTTTATATACTCAGAATTAGTTTGTTTTAATTCTTCTGATATATTATTAACATCAGTCAAATCAATAACATTATCAGTTGTAGTGTTTTTATCTAATATCTTTGATTCTACTTCTGGGTTTGTTCCTTTTTTTATAATTTCATTATAACCAAATCCAGGAAGAGAGTTATTAATTTGTGTCATAATCCAAAAAACACCTTAACTTTATAAATTTTATAAGATAATATTATCAAAGCATATATAAAAAAAGAATGATCTAGTTAACAGTATATTAATTTTATTTTCAGATATTTTCTTTGATTTTAATTACATAAGAAAATTTAAATTCATAAAAAGAAAAAAGATTTTTAACTATAATAACCTGAGTTCGACAAAAAAATGTTTCAATCAAAATGACATGCTGTCGATGGAAATAACAAAAACATTAGAGCAAAGAAAACTGAGGGGCGTAAAGTTTTACGCCCT
>JBBTGK010000077.1:0-6869 GCA_038060635.1 Cyanobacteriota bacterium
TCTTCAGAGTTTGGTAAAGGAGCTTGATCTTTAAGAGGAGCTGGTGAAGAATAGCTAAGTTGTAATTCTGGATAGATAACATTCATGTGAAGAACAACAGTTTCTCTTACTTCCTCTATTTCATCCCAAGTTGCAATTTTTTTTCTTAATAAAAGCTCTAGAAAAGCAAGTGTATCAACTTTACATTCTATTACAGTTTTTGGAATATTAAAATTTCCTATTTTTTTTGGTGTGCTATTGTTAAGATCATTCATTATTCGTATCTCCAAAGAAATATCTTGGGTTGGGTGTAATTTTATTTATAAAAATCTTTTCACCACGGAGTAAATTATATCAGATATTGTTTTTATAGCAAGTAGAAAGGCACTGTTATCACGTTACTTTAGATATTCATTACAATGCGTTTCTACGAGATTAAAATGTTATGGTGATTTATAATTAAAAATATCTAGCTATTTTTTAATCCTTTTAATATTTTTGAAACTTCAATTCCTGATTCTGAATTTGGATCTAACTCAACAAAATCTTCAAACTGTTTTATTGCATTTTCAGTATCATTTATTCTAAAATAAACTGTTCCTAAATTCATACTTAAAACAGCGTGCTTTGGATTTACTTTTTTAGCTTTTACATAAACTTCAATTGCTTTTTCATATTGCCCAATAACATAATAAGCCCAACCTAAATTATTATAAGCATCTATATTATTATCTAATTCAATTGATTTTTCCCACATTTTCGCAGATTCTTCTAAATTAGATTTATAAAAATAAATTAAACCTAAATTATTATAAGCTTGACTATTATTAGGATCAAATTTTGTAGCTAATTTATAACTAGCTAATGCTATAGCATTTTCACCTTTTTGTTGGTATAAAATACCTAAATTAAATTGTACTTTAGAATTTTGAGGATCATTTTCTATTGTCATTTTAAAAGTTTCAATAGCTTCATCAACCAGACCTTTATTTACTAAACAAACACCTATATTTATATAAGCATCTGATCTAGTATCATCAATTTTTATTGCTTTCTCATATTCAATAATAGCGTTATCAGGTTCATTTATTTCTTCATAAGCTATCCCTAAACTTACACAGCAGTCATAATTATTAGGATCAGTTTTTTGAATCTTTTTAAATTGTTGAATTGCTAAAAAAGGCTCTTTTAAAGTTAGATATAATGAACCTAATGCAAAATAACCATCATTAAAACCAAATTTGATTGAAGCTGATTTTTTATATTGTGAAAGAGCCAAATCAAATTGCTTATTTTTTTCATAAGCTATTCCTAAATTGTAATAACCTAAATGATTTTCTGCATTTATACCTATACATTTTTTAAATTCAAAAATAGCGTTTTGAAATTGTTTGGAATTTAGATAATTTATACCTAAATCATAATGAAAGTCAAAGTTATTTGGATTTTCTAATAAAGATTTTTTTAGTCTATATTCTATAACTTCTTCTATTTTCTTTTTGCCTACTCTTAATAAAAATTGCTCTAGATCTTCTTTATTTTTTTGTTCCAAAATGTCTATAACATCAGATATTAGTTCCATAGGTAACTTTTGAGCTTTTTTTGTACTTAATTTATAAATGGCTTCAGTATAATTTTTTAATATTGTTTTAAATAAATCACTTTCAATATCAAGGGTTTTAAACCATAATACTAATGTTCTTGTTAAAGTATTTCTTATATAGTTATCTTGCTTTAATTCAGAGATTTCAAGTAATTCTAAAATTGTTTTTGCTGATAACTTATTAATTAAATCTTCAAGAGGGAAAGAAAAATTTCTCAATTTTAGTAATGATTTTTTTAGTGTTTCTAAATCAAGTGTTCTAAATGTAATATATTTTATATTTTCAAAAACAGATTCTATTCTTTCTCTTGTTCCTCTTGCTATTAAAGTTTGGATAAATAAATTTTTTACTTTATTTTTTGAAAATAGTTCATAATCAAATTTATCACCTGTTATTTCTGATAGTGTTTCATAAGATAAATTTTCCCAAAAAATAGCAAATTTTTCGTATTTTATTGTATTAGCAATAATAATTATAAAAGAAAATTTATCTTGTATTTCATCAATAGTTTTATTTATTATTTCATAACTATCTTTAACCACCATTTCAAAAAAACTTTTAAATAAGTCTTTTTTATCTTTTAGATCCATTAATTTATCATAAATTTCTTTAGAATTACCTAAATCAACACTTTCTAAATTTTCTTTATTTAAATCTCTTTTTATTATTTGTTGTTGAATTTTTTTGTTCAATAAATCTTCTAAAAATTTAGGTAATGTTTCTTCTAAAAGTCTTTCTGATGTTTTAAAATTAACTTCATTCCATTCCTCAATTCCCATCAAAGCAATTACTTTACCAGCATTTGTAAGTCTTTGGATAGCATAATCTTTTATAGAAATAGATTTTGCATCTTTTGAAAGAACATTAAAAGGGAAAAAATCTTCCATTCTAGTTATGGTAGGCTTTATCTCACTAAAATTTTTATTATTTATTAATTTATCAACAATAGAATCCATTTCTTCTTCAAATTCTTTTTGTTTTCCTTTTATAAGTTCAACTCTTTCAATAAGAAGTAATTTATTGGATTCATATACATTTTTTATATCTTCATTTTCTTTTGCATATTCATCAAGATTATCAAATTTTTTATTTAAATTAATAATAGCAATTTCAGTTTCATCTAAACTAAAAAGTGCTTCAACTTTAGAAAATTCTGCTTTTATATATTCAGAAAAATCTAAATAAATAGAAATAAGTCTATCTTTTTTATCATTTTCTTCTTTTTCAATTTCTTCTTGTGTTTTTTCAATTTCTGTAAAAATTATTTTTAATTCATTGATAGAAAAAAACATGGTATAGTTTTTTAACTCATTTTCTTTTAAATTTGTTAATTCTGGTGAGTATATAAGCTTTGTTTGCTCATTTATAAATAATTCTTTAAGAACTATTTTTGCACTTTCAGTTTCTAATTTTATTCTTTCATCTTTAGATAATTCTTTTATATCTTTATTTTCAAAATTTTTAGAAAGTAGATTTTTTCTATTATTAGCTATTTTAGAATTAAAATCTTTGTAACTTATAACTAATCCTTTTTCTGTAGCATAATACATGTCTTTAAGAGCAATATTTACATCTTGTGGTGCATTTATGGTTAATAAAAACCCATTATTTAGATTATCTTTATAACTATCTTGAACAGAGTATTTACCAGTAGTTTTACTTTTTAAACTAAAAGTATTATTAGCCAAATTTAATTCTTTTATTATATTGTTCATAATTTTTTATTCCTATCCAAATTTAAAAATATGAGAATAAATTGATAATACACACTGAAGTGATAATGATAAAGAAGTTAGTGCAAGAATTGGAGATATATCTAATTGAGCATTACTTGGTAACATTGTTCTAAAAGGTCTTAATATTGGTTCTGTAAAATCATATAAAAAATTGAAAAAAATATTATTGCCTCTTCTTGATCTTTCACAAGGATCATAAGTTAAGAAAAGACTTAATACACATCTTAATAAAACTAGAACAATAAACAGATAAAAAACAGCTTGGATTAAATTTATAATCATTTAGTTTAAACTCCCTAATTCTTTAGATTTTTTTGTTGCAGTTTCAACTACTTTTAATAAAGCAGCTCTAACTTTATATTCTTCCATAACTTGAATTCCAGCAATAGTTGTTCCTCCTGGAGAAGTTACCATATCTTTTAGTGGGGCAGGATGTTGGTCTGATTTTTTTAATAAAAGAGCTGATCCTAACATAGTTTCAACAACTAATTTTCTTGATACATCTCTAGGTAAACCTTGTAAAACACCAGCATCTATCATTGTTTCAGCAATAAGAAAGAAAAAAGCAGGGCCACTTCCACTTAAACCAGTAACAGCATCTAAATATTTTTCTTGTAAAGTAATTGTTTCACCAACAGAATTAAAAATCTCTTGAGATATAGACATATCTTTAGAAGAAACAAATTTATTTCCAGAAAGAGCAGATATTCCTGCTCCAACTTGACAAGGAGTGTTTGTCATTACTCTTATAATAGGTAAATCTTTTCCTAAATGATTAGCTATTTTATCAATAGTAACACCAGCAGCAATAGATATTATTAATGTATTATCTTTGAAACCTTCATCAGCCATTTCTTTTAAAACAGTAGGCATATCAGAAGGTTTTATAGCAAGTAGAATTATATCTGCAAATTTAACTGCCAGTCTGTTATCGGTTGATACATGCACTTTGTATGTTTCGTGTATTTTTCTTAATTTATTATCTCTTAGGGCTGTTATCATTATATTTTCAGGCTTATACACATTAGAGCTAATTATTCCTTGAAGAATAACTTCACCCATTACACCAGCACCGATTATTGCTATATTTGGTTTTTCGTTCATAAAAAATCTTACATAAAATATAGTCTATTCTAACATTAATTATTTTTTTCGGTTAAAAATCTTTTGTAATATAATCTATTTTTTCTTGTTGTTGAACATGTAAATTATGGTTATTACTTATCGATAAAAGAAGTATAATTAATTACCTGAAATTAAAGGTTTTTATGAAAAAAACTTAAAATTTATGCTTCATTTTTTTAATTCAAGTATTCTTTTTCTCAGTTAACCAAAACTCATGCTCTTTATCTAAAAAAACAATGTAAAAAATATTATTTTCTACAAAACCAATAACTCTTTCTTTTCCTTTTAAACCTATTGAAGCCCAATTAACATTTTGAGAAATATATTTTGGATATTCAAAATTACTTTTTTCTGGAAAATTTCCATATAAGGTTAAAATACCTTTTTGGGCTTCCATTATATTTTTATCACTTAAATGTTCAAATTTATCAATCATTAATGATAAAAGACTTATATTTTCCCACTCTTCATAACTTTGACCTTGATTTTTATCTAAATATTTAAAATTAAAACAAATATTTTTATATCTATCTTCTGAAAATTCATCTCTAGTATCAACTTTTCTTTTTAAAGAATCATCATCTCTTGATTTATTTTTTTGTTATTTAATCTACTTGCCATTATATTTCAAAAAGTCTTTCTAAATTTCCTAAAAATGGTATAGCTCCATATTTACCTTTTAAATAGTTTTTTCCATAAGAAGCATCATTTCTTACTTTTGTATCATTTGCAAGTCTATATTCAACAAACGAATATAAATCTGATACTCCATGAGGATTTTTTTCAATAAACCATATTTGATCTCTTCTAAAAAAATCATTACTTAACAAAGAAGTATCATGTAATGAAAAAATAAGCTGTGCATTATTTGGATTAGATAAATTAGAATGAAATAATTTTATCATTTCTATAGTTAATAAACTATGCAAACTTGAATCCAGTTCGTCAATAATCAATATTTTATTTTTTTCAAAAACATCAAACCAATATGCAAATAAAGCAATAATTTTTTTTGTACCATCAGATTCCATATTATTAATATCAAAACTAGTTTGACTTACTATGTTATTTAATTCATCATATTGATTTCTAATAGTAGAAGCATATAAAGACTTAGCATTTGGATTTAAAGATTTAAAAGCCTCTTTTAATTTATTTGGTATATCTTTAGGAAGATTTTTAACTTCTTCTTCTAAAGAAATTTCAGTTATTTCTATATTTTCAATTCCAATATCTAAAATTTGGATTAACTCTAAAAGTTTTTTCTTGAACTCTGGATTTGTTCTTGCTTTTTCAAGTGAAAAATTAATATCGAATCTACCAGCATGGATGTATAAAAGTTTCTTAAACCAATCTAAAACTTCTTTAGACTTTTCTCCATTAAATTGTGCTAATAAAGATAAAAATAATACATTATCTCTTGTTTTATCTTCCCAACCTCTACCTTCTTTAAAAGAATCTTTTATATCGAATTTATTACCTTTTCTTGTAAAAAGAATTGTTTCTCTTTTTTCTGGTACATGATAAAGCCATTCAGAATGAACTTTATTATTATCTATTTCAAAACCATAACGATATCTTTTTTTATTTTGAATAAAAATAACTTCAAATTTACTTGGTTTGTTTAATGTTGTTGTGCTTAGTTTAAAATTACTAACATCTTCTTTTTTATCTATATCAATTAATGAATCTCTAAAAGAACTAAAAATTTTATTTTTCATAAAATCTATAGCTTTTAATAAATTACTTTTACCACTAGCATTAGCTCCATAAACAACAGACGTTTTTAAAAGATCAAATTTTTTATAAACAGGTTCAGAAAAAATATTATTAAGGTGTTCTTTGCTAATACTACTATCTGCAACCATACTAAAGGTTATTTTATCTTTAAATGAAAGAAAATTTTCTACTGTAAATTCAACTAACATATATATTACCAATGTATTTTTACTTTTATAAGTAAATAAATCTATTAATATTATACCACTTAATTAATTTTATGAGATTTTTTATCATAAATTATAATATTTTTCAATCTTAAAAAAAATAAGAAAGTATAATAATAGAAAAAAGTATGAAAGAAATTTAAAATTTATGCTTCTGTTTTTTTAAAAATCAGAAAGGAGCTATCTGGTGAAAATAATTAGTGAAAATAGCTCAACATATTTTTATGAATTTGATTATAATAGATAGTTAGTTTTTTTAGTAAAAAATCTGGAGAATTATTTTTGAAAGTTAAAATATTTATATGAAAAAATTTCCTTCTATATTATTATTTTCTTTTGTGATTTTTTATTCATGTAAACAAATTGTAAAAAATATCTGATAAATATCTTATATCTGCAAAATGTCCGTCGGTGGAAGATTGGCATGAGGGTTGCTATGTATTGATGGTATGAAGGTGTCTCGGTGTTTGTTGCTTGTC
>JBBTGK010000078.1:0-11806 GCA_038060635.1 Cyanobacteriota bacterium
GTATGCTGTCGCCCCAATTTCCGCATCATAGCCTATTGGTTCTAATAAAGATGTCATAGCTTTTACCGCATCTTCAACTTCATTATCATAAAAATCAGCTATTCTTGATAGCATATCATCCATAGCACCTGTTTCTTCTCCTATTGAAATCATTTGTGTAACCATAGGAGGGAAAACACCTGTTTCTTCTAATTTTTTTGTAAGACCTTCTCCTTCTCTTACGGCTTCTCTTACTTTAGAAATAGCTTGAGAAACGATCATATTTCCAGAGGTATCTTGAACTATTTCTAATGCACCCATTAATGGAACACCACTTCTTAGTAGAGTACCTAATGTTCTTGTAAATCTTGCTACAGACGCTTTTTTTATAAGAGAACCAAAAACAGGTGCTTTTAGCATTATTTTATCAAATTGGTATCTTCCTTTTTCTGTTGCAATTGTTTTTCTAAATCCCCAAATAATTCCACAAAAAATTAGAAATACATAAACACCATAGTTTTTAACTATATCACTCATACTAAGCAACATTCTTGTAAAAGCAGGTAATTCTGCATTCATTGATTTAAACATTTCATCAAAAATTGGTAGTACAAATACAAGAAGGAAAATAAAAATAACTGTAGCAATAAAAAGAACGACTATTGGATAAACCATAGCAGATTTAATTTGACCTTGTAATTTAGCTTGTTTTTCTAAGAAGGTTGCTAATCTTTCGAGTACTTCATCAAGAACCCCCCCAGTTTCACCAGCTCTAACCATACTACTATAAAGTTTTTGAAAAACTTTAGGGTATTCCTTTAAAGCATCTGACAAAGAGTTTCCTTCTTCAACTTTAGTTCTTATTCCACCAATACAGTCCTTAAAACCTTTATTAGTTTGTTGATCTGCTAAAATATTGAGAGTTCTTACTAAAGATACACCTGCATTTATCATTGTTGCAAATTGTCTGCTAAAAATAGTAAGTTCTTTTAGTTTTACCCTAGGACCTCTTTTTTTACCAAATCCAAAAGCGGCTAAAATACCACCGCCAGCTTCTTTTTGTGTTATTTCTGTAGTAAAAAAACCTTGCTCTTTTAGTTTTGAACGAACTTCATTAATATTAGTTGCTTCTACTTCTCTTGTTGTAGAACTTCCTTTTGAATCTCTTACTTTCGCAACAAAAACTGGCATATTAGATCCTCACTATTTATTAATATCTAACGGATTTTTACCGATAAGTCTTAAAAAGTCATCTGGACGACTCGTTTTTAAAATTGCATCTTCTAAAGAAATTTGTTTAGATTCATATAACCCTTTTAAAGATGTTTCCAAGGTTATCATTCCATGTCTTCCACCTGTTTGTATTTGTGTGTACATTTGAGCCGATTTACCTTCTCTTATTAAGTTTGCAATAGCAGGAGTAACAACCATTATTTCTTGACATAAAACACGTCCTCTTCCTTTTCCTGCATTGGTTAATCTTGGAATAAGGGTTTGAGAAAAAACAGCTACTAAACTAGCTGAAAGTTGAATTCTTATTTGTTGTTGTTGATGTGGTGGAAAAACATCAACAATACGATCTACTGTTTGGCTGGCAGAACTTGTATGAAGTGTTCCAAATACTAAGTGACCTGTTTCTGCGGCAGTTAGAGCAAGTCTTATTGTTTCTAGATCTCTCATCTCACCTACTAGTATTACATCGGGATCTTCCCTTAAAGATGCTTTTAGAGCGTTATCAAATGATTTTGTATCTGCTCCAAGTTCTCTTTGATTTACTAAACTTTTTTTAGAAGGATGAACATACTCTATTGGATCTTCTATTGTTAAAATATGCTCGGATCTCTCCGTATTTATAGAATCTATCATCGCAGCCAAAGTAGTTGATTTTCCAGATCCTGTTGGTCCTGTAACAAGTATCATACCTCTTGGCCTATGAGTCATTTCTTTTACAACGGCGGGTAAATTAAGATCTTCAAATCTTGGTATTTTGGTCGCTATCGTTCTTAGTGCAGCGGCGTAAGAACCTTTATCTTTATAAATATTAACCCTAAATCTACCTAAACCAACAACACCATAAGAACAGTCAAGTTCAAATGTTTGCTCAAGTGTTTTTCTTTGTTCATTTGTAATTATACTAAAAATAAGTCTTTGTGTATCATCAGGAGTTAAAGGAGGATAATCTGTAGGTGCTAATTTGCCATTTATTCTGATCATTGGCGGAACATTAGCCGCAATATGTAAATCACTTCCATCTCTGTCAAAAACAAGTTGAAGTAATTCTTCCATATACAAAGTCATTAATTTTTTCCTCCGAGAGATTATTTATATTACATCAAATGAAAACGATAATTACTATTATACAAATCACATAATCATAATGTTAATTATAAACCATTAAATAAAAAATTGTAATTCTATTTAGTTGAACTACATAATAATTAGATTTTTAAATTGAAAAAAAATCTAGCTCTATATTTTGTACTACTAAAAAAAGTCATTTTGTCTTGGAAAATTATCACCTTCAATTTCTTTTATTTTTGAAATTTTATCAATTATATCTACGATTTTATCTTTAACTTCATCATATTTAAGATCTGTTGTATCAACTATGATTGCGTCATCAGCAGGTTTTAGTGGTGAAAATTCTCTTTCAGTGTCTTGTCTATCTCTTTTTTTCATTTCTTTTATTAATTCATCTAAATTAATCTCTAAGCCTTTTTCTTCGAGCTCCATTAATCTTCTTTTTGCTCTTTCATTTACACTTGCAGTAAGAAATATTTTTACATCTGCAAAAGGGAAAACAACAGTTCCAATATCTCTTCCATCTAGTATTACATTACCTCTACTATTTGCAATATCTCTTTGCTTTTGAACCATAATTTCTCTAATTTTTTTATGAGTAGAAACTTCAGATACAGCTTGACTTACAGCAGGAGTTCTTATTTCATTTGTTATTTCTTTTTTATCAAGATAGATTTTTAAAATATCTTCTTCAAAATCACTAACTAATTCTATTTCAGACTCAAGAAGTGTTTTCTCTAATTTTTTTTCATCAAAAATATCAATATTATTTTCTATTGCTTTATATGTTAATGCTCTATACATCGCACCAGTATCAATATAAGTAAGTTTCAGCTTTTTAGCAACTTCTTTTGAAATAGAACTTTTACCTGCACCAGCTGGCCCATCTATCGAAACAATCATTTCATTCACCATCAAATTTTTTCCCTAATAGTAATTTTACATCACCTGAGGTAAGAGTAGATCTAATATTTGATGAAATGTTATTTTTTAATATTTTTATACCTTCTTCATAAATATGAGCTTCTTTTTTTATTCCTTCAAAACTTTCCATATCTTTATTTTGAATAAAAACATCTCTTTTATTTCTTAAAACTCTCAAATGCCTTTCCATGTCTTTTATTCTCGATTGAGATATTATTAAAGAAAACTTTTTTTTAGACATAATCAAATCCATTAATTTAAAAGCTGATTTTGGCAAAAAATTGTCTTTATCAAATTTTTTAGCGTAGTCCGTAATTGTTTCTATTGCTAATTCATCAATGTCTATACCATAATGTTTAACAAATTTAGTCTTATATTTTTCCAAAAACATTTTAGTTTCTTCTTCAGTACTTTCTTCAAGTTCAATAGGATTAAAATATTTATCTAAAGAAGAGTTCTTTATTTCATTAAAGTAATTATTTTTTTCAGCAATAGCTATACAATAAACACCTTCAGATTCTAAAAATTTTATTAATAATTGATTAATTCCTGTATTTTCAAATTCTTTTTTAAAAATATTATCTATATTATCGATTACTAAAATAATATCTTTACTTTGTTTTATTTCAGATAACAATGATTTAAAAGCTTCATTAATAGATTCTTTGGTAAAAAATTCAGCTAATAAATTATCAAAATCAAATTCTAAAATACGATAATTTTGAATATGAGGATAAATTTTACCTTCTAATAAATATTGAGCAATTCCTGTTATTAAACTACTTTTACCAACACCTTTTTTTCCTATAATTATAGGAAAAATTTTATTATATAAATTAAGATAAGGTATTATTTCTTCTAATATATCGTTTCTAGCAATAATATTTTCTATTTCACCTAATTCTATTTTTTTTATGATATTTTTTGTGAATTTAAAAATATTAGGTGTAATTGATTCATCATTATCAATTTCATTTTTTATTCTTAAAAGATTCCATCTTATTCTATTTACATTTATTCCTATATCTCTTAATAATGTAATAGCAAGACCTTCTCCTAAATTTATTAGTCCTATTAACAAGTGTTCTGGTTCTATTAGATTATTACCTGTTTTATCTATTTCATTGTTTGCTAATTCTATAGCTTGTTTTAACGCATGAGAAAATTGTATTTCAAACCTGTTACTAGATATTTTTATTGTCGAATTTAGTTGTATTTTTTCATATAAATGTTCATAATCTGCTCCCTTTTCAATTAAAATTTTTGAAGCTAAACTATCACCATTTTTTATAATCCCTAATAAAATATGCTCTGGCTCAACAGAAGAGCTTTGTAGCTTTCTCGCTTCCTCTTGAGCAGACATAACTATTTTAATTGATTCGGACGATAAAAATTCAAACATTTTTTTAATAATTTATTTTATTAATAATATAACGAAGCTTTGCTTTGGTGTTAATACAAACAGAGCCAGTACTCAATGGCATTAATTTAAGGTTGAAACAATTTATATAAATGTTGTAGGTGCGTATTGCTATACGCACTTTTATTTACAATAAGATAAAATTATTTTTTATCAGTAAAAATTTTGCCAATATTATAATTACGTTATACATTTTATTGTATTTACCATTTATTTTATGCGTATGCAATACGCATCTACGTTAGGATTGAACATATTACAACAATTTAATTCCTTAACTTAATGACATTGCTCCAGTACTCTGGGATTTATAAACACTATTCCATATTATACACACTGAGAACTAAAAAGTTATTAGTGATGAGATAAAATTTAGATTTATAATTAAAATTTTTAGCAACTTTAAAAAAAAATTACCTATAATAGAAATATAATTTTAATTTAATCAAGCCTTAAAAATTGGAGAAATAGAATGTTTAGTGTTTTAGAAAAAGTAGATACAGTAAATAAAAATATATCTGACCTTGATTTAAACTTTAATACTAAATCAGAATCAATAGAAAAAATCGAAAAAAGATTAAAAGCATTTATGAAAAATCCTGAATGGATTTATGAAAGTTTATCTCTTTTTGATAAAGTAATTAATGAGTATTCTAATTTTACTAAATATGAATTATGGGCTGTTGAAAGATTAGATTTAGAATTATCTTTTGAATTTAATAATCCAATTCTAAAAGACAAATATCAAAGAGTTTTAAATAAAAAAATGCTTTCTGATTTAAGAAGTAATATAATAAAATTAACTGTAATACATGCAAACAAAGTTTTAAAAACCCCTAAACTCCATCATATGGAAAAATCTTTTATGAGAGTATTAAGAAAATCTTTATCACAAAGTTTAAATGCTGAAGAAATAAGTATTTTAAAAGATGTTTTCTTAAAAGTAGAAAACGGTAAAATAGTTAATTTAAAAGGACAAGAAGTAAAATTACCTAAATTTGGTATTTTAAGTGTTATGTCTCTATTTTTCTAAATTATAGGAAGATTAAAGAATGAAAAATCCTTTTTTTTCTATTATTGAAAAAACTGGTTCAAAAAAGTTAGGCAAAATACTTAACAAAATGGGTATTATTGATTCTCATTCTTTAGAAAAAGCCTTAGATTATAAGCTAGAAACTCCGAATAAAGATATAAAAGATATACTTCTTGAAAAGGGTCTTGCTACCAAAGAACAAATACACGTAGCCCTTGATGAACAAAGAAAAGAAAGCAGACTAGGGCAATTATTAATTTTTTCTAAAATAATTAATAAAGAACAATTAGAAGAAGCATTAAATGAACAGAATGTTGCTAATCTAAAACTAGGTGAAATATTAGTTAAAAAAGGCTTTTGTACCAATTTTCAAATAGAAAATGCACTTAAGTTTCAAAAAAAAGATAATAGATTAGGAACTGTTTTATTAAGAGGTGGATATATTACAGAAGAACAACTCGATATTGCAGTTTCAGAACAAGATAAAAAAGGTACTTTATTGGGAGAAACACTTATAAATTTATCTTTTATTACCGATAAACAGTTAAGTCAAGCATTATTAAAACAATCAACATATTTATAAAAATACAAAGAACTTAAACTACAGATTTAGACATATTGAACAGACAATCTACATATTTTATATAATAATTTGTAGTTAATTTGTGTAATCTGTAGTTTAAAATATTATTTACTATTTATCATTTAAAATCTAAAGAAACCAAGTCAATAGATTGTTTTATTGTCCTTTTCATATGTTTTTGCTTAATATTTGAATTTAAAAATCTATTTAAACTCGCTAATAAATATTTTTTTAATTCCTCATTATCTGAGTTTTCAAATTCATCAAAAATAGCAATAGCGGTTTTTAATAAATGTGCGGGATATATTGGTGCAGTAATTCCATGATCTGAAATCATTTCTAAAAAATCTAATTTGAATTTATTATAATCAGTTACATAATATTTTTTCTCATCTAAATTTTTCTCAAGATGATTTACATTTCTTCCAGAAAAACAAGCCATTTGAATAAGACCAAATTTCCATAATTCAGGGTATTTAGAACATTGTTCTCTTACAGCATTATAAAAAGTAATGGCATGAGTAAAATCTAACCAACCTATATTTTCAGAAACTTTGTTATCAGTCATAAATTGATAATCTATATTAAAATAAAGTAGATTTTTTGAATTAGATTTTAATAATTCCTCATAAATAGATTTTATATTATCTTTTGAAAAATTAGCAGTTACAATTTTCATACTTTCTTGAATATTTTTCAAATAAAAATCTATATTGTTAGTAGTATTAGTATTTTTACTATTCATTTTTGATAAAAAATAATCATAGTTTTTAAACTCTGGTAATAAATCTTCTTTTGTTGCTTTTATTATAGATCTTGTTAATGCTAAAGTTAAAAAATGCTCAATTTCATTACCTAAATTATTTATAAGATAAGAGGTTTTTTGCACATATATTAATGAATGCCCAAAATCATTGTAGTGCATAAGAGCAGCTTCTGTTATAGTTTTTTCTATATCTTTAAAATGTAATCCAGAATCATAAGCACCATTTATTAATTCTATAGAGGTATTTTCATCTTCTTTTGAAATAGATTCTAAAAAAAGCTCACTATCCCAAAGTTTTTTATTTTTTGTAAAACTAAAATCAGGTTGTCTTAAACTTTCTAAGGCTATATAATCTATTATTTCAGTTAAATAAGATATTTTATTTTGAATTTCATCTGTTTCAAAAAATAATTTAAACCAATCAGCTGCAACTGCATAAGAATGATTTGTGCCATCTTCTAATTTATTGTATGACCATTCAATTGCTTTTTTTAGGGCTATTTTCATATCAATATTGTTAAAATGTAATCTTGCTAATTCTCTTGAAATTCTTCCATATTGTCTTTTTTCAAAACCTGTTTTTAAGCCTTTTATAATTTCTTTTTCTATATCTTCTTTAGTTGGCTCTGTTAATTCTAAAAAAACTTGATTATCTTTTATTACTATTGGATAAGTTCTTACATTATCTCCACCTGTCAGACATTCACCTGTTTTCATATCAAATTTCCAATTATGCCAATTACATGTTAAAACACATTTTTCATCATGAGTGCCTTGTAAAAGAGGATAACCTTCATGTGGGCATCTATTATCAATAGCAAAAATATCATTATCAGTTTTAAATATTGCTATTTGCTTATTTCCTTTTTTGAAAATAGATTTTCCTTTTTTTTCTAATTCTTCTAAACTAATTACATTTTCTAATTCCATAATTTTAACCCTTTTTAATTTTGCTTTGTTTAAAATGTATTTTTAATACAAAAAATCTATTTTAAACAACTTAATTTATTCTTAATTTTTATTTGAAAGATAATCAGAAATACCTTTTTGTGTTGGCTCTAAAGCTTCTTGACCTTCTTGCCAATTTGCAGGACATACTTGACCATTTTTTTCGGTAAATTGTAAAGCAGATAAAAGTCTTAATGATTCATCAACACTTCTTCCTAAACCATCATCGTTTATTAATAAATGTCTTATAATTCCTTCTTTATCTATTAAAAATAATCCTCTTAATGCAACAAACTCTTCTTCTAAAAAAACGCCATAAGATTTTGATATTTTTCCACCTAAATCTGATACCAATGGGTAATGAATATTTCCTATACCTCCTTGATTAACAGGAGTATTTTTCCATGCTAAATGACTAAATTCTGAATCGACTGAAACACCTATAACTTCAGTATTTTTTTTCTTAAATTCACTTAATTTTTCATTAAATGCAATTATTTCTGTAGGGCAAACAAAAGTAAAATCTAATGGATAAAAAAACAATACAACATATTTTCCTTTATAATCAGATAACTTTAAATCTGCAAAGCTATTATCTCCCATAACTGCCTTTGCAGTAAAATCAGGGGCCTGTTTTTTAACTAATAATGACATAATATAACTCCTATAAAATAATAATAATAATAATTTTAGATATATTCTAAATAAAAAGTAAAAAAATTTACACTTTATTACCTACTAATAAAACACTATACTCTTTAACTTCAAAATCATTTGATAGTTTTGATTTTACTTCTACTTCATCTGAACTTATATCATAAATTTTAGATGTTTTTTCATCAATAAAATGATGGTGAATAGATGTATTGTTATCAAAAATAGCTTTATCAGAATGTGGAAATCTTAAAGTTTTAATTAAACCAACTTCAACTAATATATTCATAGTATTATAAACAGTAGCCAAGCTTATTTTAGGAAAATTTTCATCAGCCCAAGCTTTAACTTCATCAACATTAGGATGATCTGCATCGCAAAGTACATATTTACAAACAGCTATTCTTTGAGCTGTAGGTTGAATGCCTTTTGATTTAAGTACATTCTCTATTTCTTTTGTTGTTAAACAACTATTTTTCATAAATTTATTTTCCTCACATCATTATAATAAAACTCAATTTTTAATAAGTCAAGTATTATAATTAAAATAGTTTTAGAATTATTATAAATATATATTTTTAAAACACAACATTTTATTTTATATGTTTTATAAAACTTTTTTTATATCCTGTCTAGTAGAAATTTGATTCTAAAAAACTGAACAAAAAATTTGATGTTATAATTAATTAAAATCAGGTAGTTTCAAAGGAGAAACAAAATGGTTAAAACACAAGAAGATTATCAAGCTTTTCTTAAGAGAGTTGAAAACGAAGTATTATCACATTCAATAATAAAAGAAAATAAATATACTGATTGGTTTAAAAAAGGGGATTTAACCTTAGAAAATGTTAGGTATTTTACTCAACAATTTTCTGTTTTTTCAAATTTCTTTATGGTTGCACAACTAAAAAAACTAATAAATGCTGAAACAATTGAAGAGATGAGAGCGTCTAAAGAAATTTTATGCAATGAATTAGGAACAGTTTTTAAAAGAAAAACATCAGAAACATCAGAATCTTTACAAAAAAGAGAAGATAATAAAGAAGTTGAAGGTGATCCTGCTTTAGTAAATACTGAAGGTACTATTGATGGTGGAATATTTAAGTTTAGGGCCGCTCATTTTGAATGGTTATTAGATTTTGCAAAACCATTAGGTTTAGGTTTTAAAGATTTAGGTAAAAGAAGACATGGTTCTGAAAGTACTTTGTTTTTTACAGATGAATTAGAAAGAATATATGGTAGTGATGATTTTATTGTTGGAGCAGGTTCAAGCTATGCTGTAGAAAATTGGGCTGCTGCTGGTTTTTGGAAAGATTTAATTGATGGGTTGCAAAAATTCAAAGAAAAAGAAAAAATTAATATACATTTGGGCTTTTTTACTTGGCATGATAAAGTTGAAAGTCAACATGCAGCACATACACAAGATGAATTAGCTGAAATATATTTTATTGAAGGTTTTGATGAAGATAAGTTTATAAAATCAGGACAAGAAATGTTGGAAGGTGTAGCTGTTTTTTGGAATGGGCTGAATGAAAAAAGATAAATTTATAAATAAATATCAAAATAATTTAGTAAAAATAGGCATTTTTTGTAGTATTATAATTAGTTAAAAGTAAGATGTGAAAAGAAAAGAGATAAGAAGACTGCAAATGTAAACTTATAGTTAGTTGTTTTTAACAAACAATTTTCTTTGAGTATTATCAATAAAAATACACTATCTATGGAATCAGAGAAAAAAATATGAAATATAGAATTTTAGGTAAAACAGGTTTAAAAGTATCAGAAGTTGGTTTTGGTGGCTGGGCAATTGGTGGAAATAAATATGGAAACAGTTATGGTCTCACAGATGATAATGAATCTTTAAGAAGTATATTTAAAGCTATTTCTCTTGGTTGTAATTTTTTTGATACAGCAGATCTTTATGGAAAAGGTCATAGTGAAGAATTAATAGGTTCTTGCATTTCACAATTAAAAAGAGATGATTTTATTATTGCAACAAAAGTCGGAGCAGATTTTTATACTGGTATGATAAAAATGAATTTCAAACCAGATTATATAAAATTAGCACTTGAAAAAAGCTTAAAAAGATTAAATACAGATTATATTGATATTTATCAATTACATAATCCTAATCTTGATCAAATTCAAGATGGAGAGATTTTTCATATTTTAAATGAGTTAAAAAAAGAAGGTTATATAAGATTCATTGGGCTATGTATTGATGATGCAATAGAAGGTGTAGAAGCATTACCTCATAATATTATTGATACTCTGCAAGTTGTTTATAATATTTTTGAACAATCTTTTTCTGATGAATTATTCCCTTTTACAGAAAGAGAAAATATTGGAATAATAGCAAGAGAACCATTGGCAAATGGAATTTTAACTGGATTATATAATGAAAATAGTTTTTTTCCTTCAGGTGATTTTAGACATACTTGGCCTATAAGTTATATTCGCTCAAGAACTCAAGCTGCAAGTAATTTGAAGGTTTTATTAAATGATAAAATCACATCTTGTGTAAAATTGGCATTAAAATTTGTTTTGGCAAATAAATCTATAGGAACTGTTATTCCAGGTTGTAAATCAGAAGCTAACGCAGAAGAAAATATGATGATAAGTGAATTAGCAGATCTTACAGAAGATGATTTAGAAAAAATAGAAAAAATGTACCTTAGAAGATTTGGGGTTTAAAGGAACTATTTATCAAAACTCACCCTAAATCCCTCTTTTTACTTAAAGAGAGGGACTTTTTATGATCTTTAAATTTTATGACACTAAATTTTCATAGGTACTTATTTTAAAGAACAGGTAATGGAGTTTCTGCAATTATTGGGATAACTTTATCATTTATAACTCTATCCTTATAATTTTTTATCTCTACACCAATTTTTTCATTTAAACTACCCCATGCTTTATCAGCAGTACTTCTAACTAATAAAAGATCTGGGTTTTTTATATTAGAACTAGTTCTATTATATTTTTTGTTTTCTTTTATTCCTGATGAAATTGAAAAAATGAAAACCCCATTTAAAATATCAATACCATAAACATCAACTTTAGAAAAACTTTCCCATGTTCTAGTTCCTGTAATAGAGTCAATTGGTGTAACAATAGCTTCTTTGTTTTCAGTAGGAAAAGGGTAACTTTCACTTATAACAAAAACAGAAGAAACTTGAAATCTAGCTCCTAAAGCTC
>JBBTGK010000079.1:0-16623 GCA_038060635.1 Cyanobacteriota bacterium
AGGACGTTTCATAAAACGTCCCTACAAGAACATTGGCTTTTAATCTTGTAATTTTTTTTTAAATACATTTTTTAGAAAATCTATATACAGTACATTTAAATACTTACTTTTTATCTATGGTTTTATCCAAATTACTTTTTAAATATCCTACTAATTCCATTGCAGAATCTTTATTGTAACCTTTTTCATAAAGTTTATTTACACTACTTATAACTTTTTCATTTTGTTCCATATTTAAACTCTCTAATTTATCTTTTTCTAAGTAAAGTAAAATATCATCTAAGTTTTGAGATAATTCTTGTTTTTTCTCTGAATATATTCTTAATTGAGCTTCTTTTACATGGTTTTCAAAAATAATAGAAATGTTTTCAACTTTAGATTTTTTAGGATCAGATTCTGCTGCAAATTTAAACCAATAATCTTCTCTTTTTTTATCATCTAAAATATAACCAAAAACTAACTTTTCTCTTGATTCTAAAAATGTTTTGGTAACATCAGCACCACCTTTATTTTTTATCGCTGTTTTTTCAAATAAAACAACTTTTAAACCTTCAAACATATAAGATTCTAAACTAGATAAAATTTGTCCTTTAAAATCTAAATTAAATATATCTCTCATTTCTTGATTTAAGATACTAAAATATTCTTCTTCAAGATAATCAATAAGTTTTAGATAATTTTGGTTATCTGGATTATTTTTTATTTGTAAAAAAGAATAATCTTGACCTTCAGTTTTTATTATATATTTTAACTCATTAATTAATGAAATTGGTGATAAAAAGCCTTTTGATGAATTCATTAAAGCTCTATCTATGATTGCATCTACTTCTCTATAAGATATTCCATAACCTCTTCCTTCTTCATGAAACCATTCATTATGAATAAGATCCAAACCATCTTTTATTGTTTCATGTTCTTCATCTGTAAAATACTCATCACCTGATTTTTTAGGAATTTCAAGCGAATCATATAATTTTGCTTTTTGTAAGGTTGTTAAATTTTTTAATTTAGGTTTTAACTTATAAAGCCTTTTATTTTCTTCAAATTCTTTATCAAAGTTTTTATTAGTCATTATTGGTTTTAATTTTGTCATTACACTAAAAAGAGCAAAAATATTTTCTGTATAAGGTGCAATATGATAAGTTTTTCTTAAATCATCTATTTTTATCTTATAAACATTGGCTTCTTTAGAATATTCTAATAAATAAGGAACATAAATAATTTCTAATCTTGATATAAATCTATTAAATTCTGGATTTTCTTTTATCATATTAAGTTTTTCAGGATTAATACTTCCTGCCAACATCATATCTAATTTAAATCTTTCACCAGAGATATTTATTTTTCTTTTATCATTTAAAAATTGATTTATAAAAGCTAAAATACTTTCTAAAGAATCTTCCATTATTAATAAACCATTTGCAGATTTTGAAAGAGGTCCTTCAAACTCAGGTAGTTTTTCCATGATATTTTTTAAAATTTCTGGGCCTGGTTTTTTCATATAATAAGGTGTTCTATCTTTAGCACCAAAGGCTCTTGGATCTGTACTAGGATCAATAAAAGAAATACCTTCTTGATATATTTTTGACATTTCTATCTTTTTTATTCTTATATGTCGAGATATAAGGGTTAAAATATCGTCTGGATCATCAATTGTAAGAATTTTATTTTTTGTTTTATATATTTCTAAAAGTTCTTTTATTATTAGATAACATTTTGGGCATAATTCTTCATCTTCTATTAGTTTTGAGTTAGATTCGGCAAAATATTTCTTTTTTGCTTCATAAGTATATAATAAAGCAGGACTACAATTAGAATCACATGAAACTCTTTCTATTTTTTCATCATCCATAAAAGCAAATGTTTCTTGGTCTAAAAGTGAATTATCTACTTTATCTTTGTCAGAAAAGCCCATTTTTCTACTAAAAGTTTGAGAGTAAGGAAAAATCCATTCTATTTTATATCTTGAACCTTCAAAGGTTTTTGAATATTTTTCTAAGGCATAAGCCAAAGAATTCCAAAGAGTACTTTTTGCAGAACCATTTGGGCCTACAAGTAAAATCATTTTTGAATTATTTCTACATAGAGTTTTAAGTACTTGATATAATTTAGATTGAATATGCTCATGTCCAACAAGTCTTTCATCAGCTTTATTTGATAATGAAAAAGCATCAAACCTCATCATTGGTTTTCCAAATTTAGTAAATTTTTCATAAGGAAAATATTCAAGGGCATTAAGAACATATTCAGGTGAGTTTCTGATTAATTTAGGATAATGTTTTACTAGTTCTCTCCATTCACCTAAAGATAAAATTATTTTTTTCTTTAGTTCTTCAACTCTAATATCTTTTTTTTCTTCGGTTTCAAAAGCTTTATCAGACATTTTTTTTATCCTAATTTTAATACTTCTATTTATTTTATTTTTAAATACAAATAAGGCTATTAGCTCTATAATATATCATATTTAGGTAAAAAAAATTGTACTTAGACGAAAAAAATAATAAAATTAACTTCAGTAAAATTCTGGAACAGTATTTTAGGAATGATTAGTAAGATGATCAGGATTAGGATTGTATTTATATTTTATTGTTCTGTTTTTATATTATTTTAGCTCAAAAAAACAAACACTCTAATATCCTGTTAATCTGCGTTCATCCGTTAAATCCTGTTCAAGACTATTCTTATTCCAACATAGAACTCAAATATTGATAATTTTCTTTTAAAATACCATTTTCAGTAATAGTACCTCTTTCAATTATATTCTCTTTGTCTTCACCTAAAAGACAAGGTAAAACATTACTTATAAATTGATTAGAAAAATCTTCAGAAGCAGATCTTGATAATTCACAAGGTAAATTATCTACAGCCATAACCATAATTGCATTTTTATCTTTATAAGAACATTCAACATCATTTAATTTATCATAACCATAAACAGGTTCATCTATGGTAGAAGGTCTTATGGTAGAAGGAATTGGGCCATTAATATCACAACTAATATCTGCAATTATTTGAATTTTAAAATCTTTATCTTTCATATCTTGTTTTGTAAAAAAAACATCTGATTTAGAGTTCCAATAATGACATGCTATATACAAATCGGCTTTTTTTGTATAAGGAGTAAAAATAGCTGTATATTCTTCAGGATGAGTATAAAAATATTGAGTATCCCAAGGAATTCCTTTTATATTTTTATATAAATCAACTGATTTTAATAACGTATAAACAGGTTCATCAAATTGAATATTTAAAAACTCATCTTGTGAAACTCTTTTTAATGGTAATTTACTTAATATTTCTAAGCAACCACTAAAAACTTTTCCATCTCCTGTAATTATAATTTTAAAGTCTTTTGGTAATTTAATTTTAGATAATTCTTTTTCCATTTCTTCTTTATCATAACATTTATTAGCTGGTTTTAAGTCATATAAACCTAATTTTTGACCAGTTGAAAGAAAAGCATTGTAAGTTCCAACAATACCTGCATATTTACCAAAACCAATTAATCTTCTTGATTTGCTATCTGTAATAACTTCATAATCAACTAATTTAATTTTTTTAGCTATTAATTCTTTTAAAAGTTTTTTGTTATATGGTTGTAATTTTATTGTATGAGAGAAAAACATATAAGTTTTTTCAGGGATAAGTTGAGAAACAGGAACTTCTTTTATACCTAATAATAAATCACAATCTGAAAGATCTTCTTTTAATGTAATACCTTTTTCTTTATATTCATTATCACTAAAAGCTCTTACTTCAGAAGGTTGAACAAAAATTTCAAGATTATTGTATGTATCAAGTAATTCTCTACATTTATCAGGAGATAATGCAACTCTTTTATCAGGTGGGGTTTTACCCTCTTTTATTAATCCTATTTTAAATTTATTCATTTCAAATACAACACTAAAAAATAATCTACTTTAATTACAGCTATATCAAAATTAGAAAATACCTGCAAAAAAACAAGTATAGTCTAATTTTAAAACAGACTAAAGCTTAAATAAATAAAAATTAATTAAAAATCAATAAATCTATTCTATCTAATCAAATATTAGATTAAATTCTAAAGAGGTGAACCAGCATATATTACAAATTTAGAATCTTTATAAGAAGTACCAAAATCTGCTACATAAAGATTTGAACCATTTGTTGTTATAGCTCTTCCATCAACAAATTCGCCACCAAAAGAAGTTATTTTTTTACCTGTATTATCATAAGCAACAACTGAATCTTTTGAAAGAACACAAATTCTATTAGAACTATCAACAGCAACATCAACAGCACCAGTTGCATCTTTTATTACATCAGTTGTTTCACCTGTAGGAGTAATTTTTTTTATGATACTTCCTGCTACTACATAAACATTTCCATCTTTATCTGTTCCAATACCACCTGTAGGAGAAATTTTACCAAAATCAGTACCTGTTACAGGAGCTTTTCCTGTTAATGTTGACGGATCATATTTTTTTAAACCTGAAGATGTTGCAACTACTAAAGAAGCCCCTGTTACAGCAGTATCTATAGCACCAGAAAGACCTGCATCAGTAATAGTTACACTACTTGGCTTATCTATTACATAAATAGATTTCCCATCAACTCCAAAAATTTTCCCTGCTGCATCAATTGAAATTCCTCTAACTTCTTTTGATAAAGGATTTCTTGTTCCTAAAAGAGTTGAACCCACTTTTTTTATATCGGCACCAGTTTCTGAATTTATAGATATAACTGTTCCAGAACTAAAAGCAAAATTAGACGTTCCAACAGATGCTAAATATACATTTGCTCCATTTGAAGCAATGCCTACAGATTGCCATTTATCACTAGAAGGAAGATATGCACCAACGATTGCTCCAATTTTTGAAGTACTTTGTGCGACTAAAGGAAATTCATTTACATAAGTATAAGTACTTGCTGCAGCACCACCAGGTGGTGTATATGGTGCAATATTTGGTAAATTACCACCAATATCATCTGGTAATTCAGCACCAGCAGTAGAAGATGGATCAGTGCTTGATGTAGAAGTATCTGTTGGAGTAGTTGCTGTTGTCCCATCTGGAGTAGTAGGTGCTGGTGAATTAAAGCCTGATGTATCACTACTTACATAAGAACCATTTCCATAATAAGATGGATTAGCTGAAGCACCTGCTGTTGTAGGAGTAAAATTTTGAGAGTCAACACCATTAGTGCTTGATGGTAAAGTAGAAGGAATAGTAGAAACAGTTTTTGCTTTAGCACAAGCAAAACCCATTACCAATAAGGTTACTAATAAAAAAGATCTTTTTTTCATATAATCAGCCTCAGCTTTTGTTATGCTACATATATATATTGTAATAAAAAAATCACAAAAAAGTAAATTTTTTCGATATAAATAGTTAAAATTTTTTAAGCACTTTAAAAGTTAAGAAAAATAATCTTAATTTTAACCAAAAATAAACCTTATCTTAAACTGTTATTAAGTAATAATATGTTACAATTACTATAAGGTCTGTTGTATTTATTATAGGTATTGAAAATTGAAAAAAGTATTTTTATCTTTTATGTCTTTAGCTGTTATTTTTTCATGTAACAGTAAATTTTCAACCGATGATTTTTCAGATGAATACAATTCTCTTTCAGACAGTGCAAGTGATACAGAATCATTTGATAAAATGTTAAAAGTAAAATTTAATAATACTTACAAAGGTTTGTATAAAGAAAATGAAAAAATTGCTAGAGCTGATCCTAATAATCCTGATAAACTTTTTGTAAAATTAATTGATACTGCCAAAAAAACCTTAGATATATGTGTTTTTGATATAGAAGAAGAAACTGCATATAAATCAATAATAAAAGCTCATAAAAGAGGTGTTAAAGTGAGAGTTATTACTGATAGTGATAATTTAAATGATAAAGTAAGACCTAGCCAACCCAGACAAGCTATTGAAGATATGAAAAAAGCTGGTATTACTGTTGTTGATGATGTAAGAACAGCCTTAATGCACCATAAATTTGCTGTTATTGATGAAGAAATAGTTCTTACAGGTTCTTTGAATTTAACCGTTAATTCATTATTCAGAGATAATAATAATGCTCTTAGAATTGTATCTAAAGAATTAGCTCAATCTTATACTTATGAATTTGAAAGAATGTTTGTTCAAAAAGTTTTCAATGCAGAAGGTCGTCAAGTTCCTTTTCCTCAAGTAAAAGTAGCTGGAGCAGATATAAAATTATATTTCTCTCCAAGAGGTGGAACAAGACAAGCGGTTATTGATGAATTAAAAAAAGCTAAAAAAAGTATCTATTTTATGACATTTTCTTTAACAGATAAAGAAACAATTGATTTATTACTTGAAAAACATAAAAATGGTGTTAAAGTAGAAGGTATTTTTGATGGCTGTATGATAAGTAAATATTCGGGTTTTTTAACATTAATAAAAAAAGAACTCCCTGTTTATTTAGATGGAAATCAAGCTCTTTTACATAATAAAGTTTTTATTATAGATGATTCTATTATTATTACTGGTTCATATAATTTTAGTAAAAATGCTGAAGATAATAATAATGAAAATACCTTAGTTATTAATTCACCAAGACTTGCAAAAGATTATTTTGATGAATTCAAAAAACTAAAATATGCGGCTAAAGTACATACCAATTTACCTCCTTATGATAATAGAACTTGTGGAAGTAAAGATAATGGAAATGACGATACAAGTAATTTGAAGAATGTAATTAAAAAGTAATTTTTACTAAAAAAATATCAAACTCATGTTTGTATTAACATTGAAGCAAAGCTTTGAGGTATTATTAATAAAATAAAAATATATATTTGCTATAATGCTTTTTAGTATTTAGTTTTTTAAAATAAAAATATATCAAATAATTTTTCCTTATAAGGATATCAAGAGTAAATATTTATGGGTGTAATATTACAGGCATTTTATTTTGATTGCCCAGAAAAAGAAAATAAAGAGTTTGAATGGTGGAATTTTTTAACGGAACAAATATCTTTTTTAAAAGAACAAGGTTTTAGTGCATTATGGTTACCTCCAGCCAGTAAAGGTAGTTATGTTAGATCAATGGGCTATGATCCTTATGATTATTATGATTTAGGTGAGTTTGAACAAAAAGGAGGAATAAAAACTTGGTTTGGTTCAAAAAATGAATTACTTAATTTAATAAAAAATGCTCATGATAATCAAATTCAGTTGTATGCAGATATAATAATTAATCATAATAATGGAGGAGATGAGCAGGAACTTAATCCTATTGATAATCAACTCAGATGGACTAAATTTAATCCTCAAAGTAAAAAATTTTATCGTGATTGGAAATGTTTTCATCCTTCCCCTTACATGTTTTCTGATGAAGGTGTTTTTGGTGAAATGCCTGATTTTTGTCATACAAATCCTTATGTTACTCATGAATTTATTAAATATACAAGATGGATGATTGAGGAAATAGGTTTTGATGGTTTTAGATATGATTATGTAAAAGCTTTTACTGCTTTAATGGTAAGACATATTCAAGAAGCAAGTTATTTTAGAAATAATGAAGAGATAAAACCTTATGGAATTGGTGAATTTTGGGATACTATACCTAATATAAAAAAATGGTTAAATAAAATTAACTGTTTCTCAAATAATTCTGTAAATGCCTTTGATTTTCCTTTAAGATCTCGATTAAGAGATCTTTGTAATAATAATGATTATGATTTAAATGAACTTTCTCAAGAAGGTACTATATTAAACGATATGACTTCTAATGCTGTAACTTTTGTTGAAAATCATGATACAGATTTAAAAGATCCTATTGTTAAAGATAAAATGCTTGCCTATTCATATATACTTACTCATGAAGGTTATCCTTGCATATTTTGGAAAGATTTTTTTAATTATGCTTTATCTAAAATTGATTCATTAGATGGAATTTCAGCTTTAATTCAAGTTCATGAAAATTTTGCAGTAGGTAGTACGAGTATTCTTTATGTTGATAAAAATCTATATATTATGCAAAGAAATGGAGTAAATGAAACTGATGGACTTATTTTTATTTTAAATAATAGCTCAGAAGAAGCAAAAGGCAATAATGCAAATACAAAATGGAAAGATACTATTCTTAAACCTATTGTTTTTAGTTATAGTGAAAATATGAATAATTTAGAAGAAACTTATATTGATCCTGATGGAGTTGGTTATTTCGTTGCACCACCAAGAGGGTATGCTGTTTATGTTATTAAATAAAAAATACAAAGACTTTATAATAGAAGAAATTTAGTTTATTTTTTCTTAAACTTATGATAAAATTATCTTAATTATGTTCTTTGGATAAAAAATGAAAAGTATAAAAAATTATATAATTCTTTCAACTTTATTGTTTGTATTTTCTTGTTCAGAAAAAAGTAGTTTGCAAACAGACATTTCTTCAGAATCTAGTGTTATTTCCTCATCTGATTTAGATAATACACCTATTATTACACAAAATAACTCTGTAAAACTTTTAACTGATGGAGATCAAATTTTTCCTGAAGTATTCAAAGTTATCGATAGTGCTCAAAAAAAGATTTTTGTTACTACTTACCTTTTTGGTGAATCTATTGGAAGAAAAATATCTGAAAAACTTGTTGAAAAGAAAAAACAAGGTCTTGAAGTTCAATTTATTGCAGAAAAATCAATGGGAACTATTCCAGAACTTGTTTCATCTGCAAAAAAAGAATATGATTTTATGATAAAAAATGGTGTTGATGTTAGATACTTTCCTGTTGATAAACTTCCTAAAGGACCTACTTTTCTTTCAAATAGAAAAGTTATAAGTCATGCAAAACTTATTATTGCAGACGACGAAACAGCTATTATGGGAGGAATGAATTTAAAAGATTCAGAATCTATTAATCATGATTATATGGTTTTATTAAAAGGTGATTCTGTAAAAGAGCTTTCAAAAATAGCAGATGAAAATTATTCTAAAGCTCCTAATCTTGTTGTAAAAAGCAATAAAAAAGATTTAGCTGGAAATGATACAGTAGAATTAGCTCAAACTGGTTTTGGTTCACAAAGTATTGATAATTTGATGCTTCAAAAAATAAACCAAGCTCAAAAATCTATTGATATAGAAATGTTACTTATAGATTATAAACCTATTGTTGATGCTTTAACTGAAGCTAAAAAAAGAGGTGTTGAGGTAAGAGTTATTGTAGATGAAGCCGATATTGGTAAATATAATAAAATTTTAGATAAATTACCTATAGAAGGATTAGCAAATTTTGGTTCAGTTATGTTATTAGATGAAGTTGGTATTCCTGTAAAATGGTATGTTCCTCAGAAAAAAGACCAAGTTCTTCATGCTAAAGTTATGATTATTGATAATAAAACTATGGTAATGGGAAGTGCTAACATGACATATCATGCACTTACTAGAAATCATGAAATTGCTATAGCTCATAATGATCAAGAAGCTATTTCTAAGTTTTTAACAACCTTTAATGATGATTGGGCTACAAAAAGTAAAAAAGTTGAATTAACTTCAACACAAAAATTGATAGGAAAGCTTTTTAGAAAAATACAAGGTTGGATCTATCAAAATAAAACTGAGAGTCAAATAATAGAAGAAGTTCATAGAACTATTAAAGAAAATAAACAATAGAATTATATATTTAATTTTAAAATCAAATATTTATCAGAATTTATATAAGACTATATGTTTATATCCATAAATAAAAAAAACAACTTAGATTCTGAAGAAAAAAAAACTCTTTTAAAAATATCTGATGTAAGTGATTTTTTATTTATTGAAAAAGAGCTAAATACAGATTTTAAAAGCAATTATCTTTTATTTGAAGATGATCTTGATTAGTTAATTGATCCAAATGAAAAAAAATTCTTTTTCCATTATTCAGAAAAATATGCAATATTTAAAAAAGCTCACATAAATATCTTTATTTTTGAATATAAAAACGAGTTTATTTTTGATGATATAAAAGCATTAAATTTATATGATTTTATTTTTGTAGAAAATGAAAAAGATAAAGTATATTTATTATCAAATCATATTAAAAAAGATAAAATACATAATAAAGAGTCTTTGTTTACTTCAATTAGTAATATAACTATTAATTATAATATTTATTACAAAAAAAAAGTTGAGTTCAAAAAAAATAAAGCTTTTAATAAATTTAGTATTGATATTTTAGATAATTTTTCAAAAGAGAATTATGAATTAAACGAAAGTGATATTTATAAAAAAATAGTATTTATTATAAAACAAGCTGAAGAATTAGGAACACTTTTATTTTTAGATAATTGCGAAAAAATTTCTGATATAGGATTATTAGAAATAATAAATAAAAACTTAAATTTAGTTGATAATATTATAATCTTTTCAAATTCTGAATTTTTTCCAAATTCAAATAATAGAAGTAAAAAAGAAATTACAAGTTTATTATCAGAATATAACATAGCCCAAAATACCTATTTATCTTGTAATACCTTAAAAATAAATAGAAATGAATTTCATTTATTAACTATTAAAACAAATAAAAAAGAAAATAATAAAATTAATATAACTTGGGAAGGTAATCAATTTTTATATAATAGTCTTTCTGTAATTAATAGAGAATTAGAGTTAGAAATATTAAAAAAAAATAATTATAATTTAGCTATTTTACCTCATGATTATTATACAGAAATAAAAAAAGAAGATTATAACTATTATGATGATTTAGAATCAAAATTTAATAAAATAAATATTTATTCAGATGATTTTTATATCCGAAATTGTTTACCAGAAAATTTACCGATACCAGAAAAAGGATATTATATTCTTATTTTTCCTTGGGAAACAGGTAAAATACCAGAAAATATTATAAATCATATAAATTTTTACGTTGATAGAGTCTGGTGCATAAGTAATCATGTAAAAAATATGCTTATTGAACAAAATATTATAAAATCAAAATTATCAATAATACCTTGTGGAATAAATAGTGAAATTTTTAATTTAGATAAAATTAAAGAAAAAATAGGGATTGAAAGTATTAATAAATTAAAAGAAAGTAAAAAATTTAAATTTCTTTTCGTTGGTGGAATTATACATAGAAAAGGGGTAGATATTTTAATAAAAGCTTATTTGGAAGAGTTTAACAAAAATGAAAATGTATCATTAGTAATAAAAACATTTGGAAGTAAATCATACTATAAAGCAGAATCTATAATAGAAAAAATATATTCTCAGGTCGATAACAAAGAAAAACCTGAAATTATTATTATAAATGAAAATATTAAAATTGAAGATATACCTTTTCTATATAGTATTTGTGATTGCTATGTTCAACCATATAGAGCTGAAGGGTTTGGTATGCCTATAGCTGAAGCTATAGCTTGTGAGTTACCAGTAATCGTTACAGGTTTTGGTCCAGCTAAAGAATTTTCTTCTAACGAAACTTCTTTTTTTATAGATTATGAAATTATTCAAGATTATGCAGAACCTAATTTAGATAATTTAAAAAAAAATATGCGTTATGTTTTTAATAATATTAATAAAATAAAGAAAAAAACAAAACTTTCTAGTAAAAAAATAATAGAAAAATTATCTTGGTCAAAAATATTTGAATTAATTGAATCTGACTTTATAAAGATAAAACAAAAAAAAATTTATCGAGATAATATAGAACATAGAAAAAAATATTTAAATAATAAAATATCTAATTTAATAAATAAAAATAAAAATATTGATTTATATTTAAAAGAATTTGAAATACTATGTAAAGAAGATAATGTATTTTTTGAAAAAATAGCTGATTTTTATTTTTACAAAAATAATTTTGATCTTGCATTAGAATATTATCTAAAAATAGAATATAAAAGTAATAATATAATTGATAAAATAAAAAAAATAATTGAATAAATGAATATGAGCGAATATAAGATAAAAAAAGTATTTTATGATGAAATAGATTCTACAAATCTTGAAATACAAAGATTATCAGAGAAAAACTTTATAAATGATTTTACATTTGTAATATCAGAAAAGCAAAGCAATGGTAAAGGTCAAGCTGGAAATACTTGGGAATCTAATTTAGGCGGTTTATATTTTTCTTTTATTATAAGACCAATCCTAAATATTAATTTAATGTCATTAATAGCAGGAATATCTATTTTAGAAACTTTAACAAGTTTTTTAATAACTGAAGAAATAAAAATAAAATGGCCTAATGATATTTTAGTTAATCACAAAAAAATTTCTGGCGTATTAACAGAAGGAAAGTTTAAAGGTAATTCAATAGACTATATAATAATAGGATGTGGTATCAATGTAAATCAAAATTTTTCAAAATCTTTCCATGACAATATTCCTACTTCAATTAAAGAGCAAATTAATAAAGAATTTAATAAAAATGAAATTTTAGATACTTTTATAGAAAATTTTACTAAAAACTATTTTTTATCTCAAAAAAATGAAGTTCAAAAAATAATGGATAAAATAAATAGCTCACTTTATAAAAAAAATGAATTAATAAAAATAAAACAACTAGAAAATATTATAGAAGGGGAATTACTTAGAATTAATAATGATGGATCTATTCTATTGTTAGATTCTGAAAATAATGAGAAAAATATTTATTTTGGAAAAATTGAAAAAAAATAAAAGATTGGATATAAAAAAAGGAATGCTTTTAAAGCATTCCTCACACAAGCGTTCTTTAGAAAAAAATCTGAATTTTAACTATCTAAGTTAATACTTTTACTTACTAATATATTAACATCCATCATCGCCATTTATTAATGCTTGTAACTCTTTCATCATAACTTTTCCTTTATCTGATTCTTCACCATCAGCAGTATGAGTTGCTTTAGTATTCTCAGAATCTGTGTGTTCAATAAGACGTATTATATTATTTTTTACTAAAGGAGCATAAGGCTCGGAAGTTAATTTTTGAAGTGCTTGAAAAACATTCTTAAATTCTATAGGTTTTCCATTAGCTCCTTTTACTTCATGTCCATAATTATCTTTTAGTTTCATAGGAGGAGATAGTTCTGCTGACATTGTACTTATAAGAGATTTCATACTCTTATCGTTCATTTCAATTCCTTTTGTTTTTAGAAGTGCTTTAATTCCATCATAGTCTGCTGGTGTTTTTGAAGCTAATTCAGCTATTTTACTTGAAGCTTGCTTCATTGCAGGATCTGTCATTAATACCATAAATTTTTTAACATTTCTTGCATCAGGGCTTGCATTTTTAGAAGGGTCTAAATCAGCATTATGAATACTAAAGTTTTTAAAATCATGAACTCTTTTATCAACACCCTGAGCATTATCTTTTATTCCATCAGCTTTAGCAGGAACAAAAATATTAACTACACCACTAGCAATTTCTTCTTTTGAAATAGTTTTTCCATTTCCTAATTTTATTCCACCATCTTTATCAAAACCAGCAAAAACTTCTGTATGTCTTCCCATTTGAACTAGAGATTTACCTGCATTTGCATTTGCAAAAGCTTTTTCTTTTGCTGACATCGTTCCAGATGCTGAGATTCCAGTCCATTCTTTTCCCGTCCAACCTTGTAAATTTTTAGTGTCTAAATGAGCTTCAGCAGGAACGTTTGCACCAGCTTTTAAATTACCTGTACTGCTTAAAGCTTTTCCAACACAATGAGTATCAACTGCATTATTAAATGCTGATACAAATTTAGCTGAATTTGCATTAGAACGTGATTCTACTTTTGCTTGCCCAGCTTTTTTCTGCTCAACTGTTTGCTCTTTAGTATCACCTGTTTTTGCATCTCTATCACTAAATGGTAGAACAACTGCTGTAACGGCATCAGGTAATGATTGTTTCATCATTCTTGCCCCCTTACCCCAAATACTTTCATTTTCTTGTTGTTCTGCTCCTTTTGATGTTTCCGCTAAATTAGCAGCAAGTTTTGATGTTAAACCACTTCTAATTGCATTTGTTGCCGCAGAATAATCTGGTGAAAAGCCAGATGAAAGATGTTCTGTAATAGCTTTTATATCGGTTGGATTTGTTATATTATTGGCTAAAGCAAATTTTTTAGCAGAAGCTTCTAGTTCTTTGCTTTCTTTAGGAGATATATTACCATTTGCTGCTGCTGATGCATATTGTTGTTTTATTTGATTTAGTTCAGCCATTTGAGCTGGCTTGAAACTAGGAAGTCCGCTTACAGACATATATTTTAATCCTCTAAAGAGACACATATTTTATCGTATTTAGATTGTCGTATATAATGAAAAAAACTTGCTTTCAATCATAAAAAAAATAAAAATTTTACCTAATCTTTAATTGGTATAACTTTGTATTTGATATATATTAACCTTTTGTTAATTTATTAAAGTAATGATACCTAAAATTTAACTAAAATTTAATTTAATAGAATTACTGTAATGTCTTGAAAATACTAACCAAAAAATCCTGCTCCACTAATGTGTTTTGAAATACATGATTTTCAGAATTTACTTTTGTGAGTTTAGCTGTGTTTCCAATACTTTCAACTAAATTTTCTACTTTTGAAAAATCAACTAAGGGATCTTTATCTGCATTTATTATATAAATATTATTATTTGGTTTAATTCCAGATTCTATAGAAGTAATAGTTTCATTAATATCTTTATTTGCATTAGTAATAGCATAAAATTTTGTAGTTACATTTTCTAAAATATTATATTGAACTCCTTTTTGATAGGACGAAGCATTATTTGTAAAAATAGGTAAACCCGTATTATAAAGTTCTATTGTTTTATTTGATTCTTTCATTTGTAGTTTATAAATAATATCTTTTATTTTACTTTCTTCAATTCCTAAAAAAACAGATTGCAAAACTGCTCTAAGATTTTTAGGCATAAAAAGATCTCTTTCTAATACTATTTTATCATTGTCATTAAGAGTTAATGCCATTAAAACAGCAGAAGCACCAACACTGTTTCCAGAAAGAATTAATTCTTTTTTTGGCATATCTTTGTACTCTTTTTCTAAAATAGCATCACAAAGATATGCCATGGAAGCAACATCTAAAGCTAAACCATATCCTCTATCTAATACACCTTGGTATTGAACTTTTGTTTGACCACCCCATTGATGATCCATTACAACTACATCAAAACCTATTTTATTTAGTTTATCTATTTGTTCATAAAAATTTCTACCTGTTTCTTGATAACCTGGTGAAAATAAAATCATTTTTCCATTTGGTGCAGATATTGGCTTAAACCTTTGCCAAAAAATATCTCGGGATTCGATTTTTATGCCATTTACTTTTCCATCAGATTTTACAAATCCTTCAACCACATCAGATGGCTTTCTATTAAACCTTAGTAAATTAATTGCTTTTTGAACTGAAAAAAGTTTTCCATATTTTATTTTATTGCTATCTAAAAAAGTCGCTTTTAATTTCCATCTTTGTTCTTGTGCAGAGAGAAAATCATTAAGTTCTTTTATTATAAGAGTTGTTGAAATAGTATTTTTTCTGGCATCTTTTGGTTTTTCAAACCATTCTTTAAAATCTGAATTTGTACCTATTCCTCTTAGTAAACCTTTTAGATCTTTTTCATTTTCCCAAATACCATCATTATTTCCTTGTAAATCTTTTAAATCTTCATAAGTTCCTGCAATTTGAGGTCTAACTCCCCAATCCGATTCTGATGTACCAAAAGGGAAAATACTTTTTGCATCAACTCCTTTTGACAATAAGTTTTGAGTATCTTTAGCTATTTGTTCTTGTAGTTTAACTTGCTCTACTAATGCTGGTGGAATATAGCTATTTGGAGAGGTTGATTCTGGATTTTTATCACTAGTAGTTGGGTTAGATGTTTGAGCAGATGTTTTATTTACTACAGCAACTTCATCAGAGCAAGAATTAATAGATAAAAGCAAAAAACACAATAGTACTTTTTTTTTTATATTCATTTATTTTAAAGATCATTTTTTTCAAAAATATGTTCAGGAAGAAATTTCATTTCATGTCTTACATATTGAGAGCTTAACATTTTAATATATTTATCATAGAGATCAGATGGAATAAATCTTACAGCTGGGTATTTATTACCATAAATATAAAAATAAACTAAATATTCGTTATTATATTTTTCACCTCTTGAAAAAACAGTTACAATTTGGTCTTGGGTATAAAAAATATCAGTTACTTTACCTGCAAAATCTATACTTTCAATCCAATACATTAAATCATTACCTTTAATACCTGTCAAATCTACTAAAAATTTGTAGTTTTCTTGTGTAATTACATAAAAGAGGGTATTACCATCACCTTGTTTTAAAATATGTAATTCAGAAATTATTACTATTTTTCCAAAATCTTGTAAAAACATTTGTGAGACAGTTTCAAGAAATTCGCCTTTTAACATTGCGGTTTGTTCGTAGTATGGTTTTTCTTTCATAAATATTAAATTTTATTTAACCTAATTTATTCTAACTTATTGGATTATATCATAATCTTTAGTTTGACTAAGTTAAAAGTTAAACTCAACTAGGAAAGCTTTTCTTACATGTTTATTAAAAAAAATTTTATTTTTTAATATTTTTCTATGAATATTTATAAGCAAAAATAATTATTCCAAAACAAACAGAATAAAAACAGGCTGCAAAAATACCTAGTATAGTACAAATTAATATAATAG
>JBBTGK010000080.1:0-24338 GCA_038060635.1 Cyanobacteriota bacterium
CGCCATATATTTAACCAAAAGAGAATTAATATCAGCAAGTAATCTTTGTTGATAATCAAAGCCCAAAAAAGATACAAATTTTTGTATATCAGAAAAATCTTTTATGAGTTGCATATATTGGTTTTACCCGAAAAATAAAAAATTATTTGAGGTTTTATTATATCATAAATAATATTATTTTTGTAATTTTATATTACTAACTAAATTTAAATCATTTACAGTTACAGAAATATCAGCCCAAACTCCATGCCAAATATATATATTACCTTCAAGTTTTTTATATTGTTCACCATATTCTTTGATAAAATCTTTTATATCATCTCCTACGCCAACACTTTTTAAGGTTTTTCCTGTATATAAATTACCAAATTCCAAATCTTCTACTATACCTTTTGCATTAAACCCAACTTTTAATGAAATATCATCATAATAAAAAGCACTTATACTAGATTTACCTTTACCAATCATATAATTAAGATCGTGCATTTTTATCCTAACTTCATCTCTAGTTGTTTTACCTATCCTAATTTCTAATGCTGTAAGAGCTTTTTCATCTATAATAAATCTATCTATTTTTTTATTATTAGTTATTTTGTCTTGATTTTTAACTTCATTTTTTTCTTCTTGTTTAGAATCTGGTAAAGAAGCAATTTCATTAACTATATCAAAAACTGATTTTGGTTTTTCTTCATGAATTTTCTTTTCTTCTATTTTTTGTTCTATTTGTGTTATAGGAACAAATTCAGGTACTTTTTCAAGTATATTTTTATTTCTCATTCTCATAGAAGTTATTCTTTTACTATCTTGACTAAAAAAAGCAATATTATCCCAAACTACACCTTTCATAGTACCTATTTTAGGTTTTCCATAAGTAGCTATTGCTTTTTCCAAAGAATCGCCTATTCCTACACCATGGCTTGTTTTTCCAATATATCCTATACCAAAATTTATTTCTTCTGCAAACCCAGCCTCATTAAATAAAACATTAACAGTAATATCATCAAAAAGAAGCATTTGACCAGTATCTGCTGGGGCTAAATGAGTATATTTTTTCATAACAGATATAACATCTGATTTAACACTTTTTCCTAATATTATTTCTAAAACAACACCATTTTCATAAATAGTCATTTTCTTTTTCATATCAGTTTCATTTTGTATTGCTTCAAGTGCTTTTTTCTCATAGAGGGCTTTCTCTAAATAATCAGGTAAAGCCCTAACTAATGATGTAGAAGTAGGAACTTCTTTTTTATCTTTTTCTGAATTACCTGTTATTTTATTATTTAGATCTGTTTTTTCATGTTCAATTTTTTTAGAATGTTCGAGTAAAAGTGAAATTGAATCATTCATAGTTATTTGAGGAGGAACATACCATTCTTCTTCAGAAAAAATTGCTGTATCCATTCCTAATATTGAATAAAAAGCCTCTTCTCCTTCCAACCCTTCTGTTTCGGCATGAATTACACTTCCAGCCATTATAAAAATATGTCCTTCATTTCCTGTACTTGGCTCTACTACTCTAATAAATTTATGTTCTCCAGATAAACCTAATAGTTGAAGAAAATCAATTAATTCTATATCTTGAAAATCACCTGAAACACCTTCAGCAGATAAACTAATTATAAATTCTTCTAAAGCTTTAAGATCTACAGGTTTTTCAAAATAATTAATAGCATTGCTTTGTTTTATAAATTCTTGAAGATGCTCTGCACCAAGAGCTATCATAAAAATAACTTTTGTTCTAGGGCTAGTTTGATTTATCCACATAAAAAATTCCATTCCACCCATTCCTGGCATATTTAAATCAACAATAGCTAGATGAAAGAACTCTTCTCCTGCCAATTGCATACCTTCTAAACCAGATGTTCCAACAGTAACTTGAAAGCCTCTTGATGAAAAATATCTATTCATAAGAGTTAAATTTGTTAAATCATCTTCAAGTATCAAAATTTTAGTTCTTTTTATTGTCTCAAACTCATGAGATGAAAGATTATTTGACATAGCATCATTATAAAGTACTTCCATGTTTTCAACTAAACTTAGTGTATCAAGATGTATAGTTGATTGTTTCTTTGGTTCTTCCCAAGGTATTTCTTTAAAAGATCCTTTTTTTATTGAAGCAATAGTTATTAAAGCTGTTTCACCTTGAAAAGTATCAAATTCAGCATGAATTATTTTTCCATCTCTAATATATATTTTTCCTTTAATATTGCTAACAGGATCTAGTACTTGGGTTAATTTTTTCTTATTAAGTAAAACAGCCATTTTAATAAAATCAATAATTGTTATATCAGTTATAGTACTTTTAAATTTACTTTTCATAAATTTACTTTCAATCAACGCATCTAATTTATCTGTATCAATTGGTTTTTTAAAAAAGTTAACTTTACCGCCTGAAGATTTTTCAAAAGCTTCAATTGTTTTTGTATCTCCGCCTGTCATTAGAATTACTTGGCATTTTGGTTTAAATTCTTTTATCCAAAGCAAAAATTCAATACCACTAACTTGTGGCATGTTTACATCAGTTATTACTAGAGAAATATTGTCAGCTTTAAGAATTTGACCACCTTTTATAGCAGAATCGGCCGAGACTATTTCAAAGCCTTTTTTCTTAAGGTGTTTTTCCAAAATCATTCTTACTATTGAATCGTCATCAACAATAAGTATTTTCCCTTTTATTTCCATTTAAGGATTCTCACAAAACTATATTAAACTATACATTTTAATTTTACATCAGTTTTTATAAATAATGGAATCTTAAAAACAATAAAATTAATGTTTTTAAGTTAATTTAATGTTAATTTAAAGGTTTATATAAAAAATACTCAAACTAATAAATTAATAATAATTGTTTGAAAATGCTATTTATTCATAAATTTTTTTAGCAACTATTTAATTAGTAGAAAATTTTTATCTTTACTTAAATATAATAAGCAATATATAATATAGTTATTATAAGTATTAAAAAAATCTAAAACAAATATGTTAAAAAAAATTACTTTAATATCTGTTGCCTCTTTTATTTTGCTATCAACAACTGCGTTAGCAGGAAAAGGTGGAAGAATAAATATATATAGTCAAGAAGAACCTGAAAACTTGAATCCTCTTTTTCAAAATTCAGAATCATCTAAATCGGCATATAATTTATTATATTCTGGCTTGTTAAGAGTTGATGAAAATTTTGATTATTATACAGATCTTGCTGTATCAATTCCTACTAGAGAAAATAAAGGAGTTGTTTTTAATGATGAAGGAATGGTTGTTACCTATAAACTCAAAGAGCTTTCTTTTTGGCATGATGGAAAGCCTGTTACATCAGATGATATAATGTTTACATGGAAATGCTATATTAATCCAGATATTCCTAAACTAAATAATGAAGAAACACAAGCTTATTCAAAAATTTATAAAATAGAAACGCCTGATGAAAAAACTGTAAAAATTTATTTTAAAGAAGATTATTCTAAATATAAAGATCTATTTAAATATATACTTCCTAAACATGGATTTGACCCAAAATCTGTTTTAAAAATACAACAAAATCATCCTTTCAATATTGCTCCTATAGGTTCTGGGCCATTTAAATTTGTTGATTGGAAAAAAGGCAAATATTTAATTTTAGATTCTTATGATAAATATTATACAAATAAACCTAACTCTGATCAAATAACATATTTTTATGGTGATTTAGATAAAAATATGACGAAAGAAATAGAAAATGGAAAAATACATTTAGTTCAAACTAAAAGTGATGAATATTTTGAATCTAATGTAAAACAACATCTTATGAAATCTAAAAAATATGCTATTCCTACAACAATGATGGAAGAATTAGCTTTTAATACCGAAGGTGTTTTTAAAGATCTTAATCTTAGAAAAGCAATAGCTTTTTCTATAGATAGAGAAAGAATAACAGATAAGTTTCTTGATCTTGAAAGTGCTTGGTCTGATGCACATCCAAATTCTTCTATTTATGATTCAACATTAAAAAATGAATACTTTTATGATCTAAAAATGTCAAAATACTATCTTGATAATTCAGGGTGGATTATTGATGAAAAAGATGGATTAAGAAAAAAAAGCGGTAAAATTCTTACTATTAATCTTTTAACTGGTCAAAATAAAGCTCAAACTGAATTTATAAAATACATGACTGAAGTTTCTAAATATCTTGGTATAAAAATAAATTTAAAACAATCTTATCAAATTGAAGATGAAATGAAAAATAAAAATTCTTATGATATGGTTGTTTATACTAAATCTCCTAACATAAATGGTTTAGATAGAATGGGATACTTTGGTAGTAAAAATATGCTACCAAAAGGTAAAAATTACTCTAGGTTTGTAAGTTATCCAATGGATGATATTTTTTATTCTCCTTTTACAGTTAATATATTAAAAGAGCAAAGAGAAGTAACTAAAATATTAAAAGAAAATATACCTATTTTACCTCTTTTTACTTACACCAAAAATGTTGCAATATCAGCTAGTTTACAGAATTTTAAACCAAATTCATCAGCTGGTAGTACTTGGAATAGTATTGAATGGTGGACTAATTAAATAAATTCTACTAATACAATCGTAATGACACTCGTAAAGCACTGTTACTACAATTGTTTTTGTTATTGATTTAAAATATAACTTAATGTTGTTTGTCTTTCTTTTGTATCAACTCTTTTTACTGCCATTGCTAAAGCTTTTCTTGAACCGACAAAAATAGCCAGTTTTTTTGCTCTGGTTAAACCTGTATAAACTAAATTTCTATACATCATGGTAAAATGTTGACTTAAAATAGGAATAATAACAATAGGGAACTCACTTCCTTGTGATTTATGTATTGTTATTGAGTATGCTAATGCTATCTCTGTTAAATCTGCTTTTTGATAATTTACTAATCTTGGATTATCTTTAGTACCAAAATTAATAATACAAGAAAAATCATTCATATTTATTTCTTCAATTTTACCTATTTCACCATTAAAAATACCTGTTTCTGTAAAATTTTTGTTTGTTTTAATTTCTATATCATATTTTAATGAACTCATATCAGAATATATTTTCAAATCATAATTATTAACACTTTGAATTATTCTATCATTAGGTCTTAAAAATCTATCGCCTATTATTATTTGTCCTTTTCCTTGCTCATAAGGATTTACTTTTTCTTGAATAGATTTATTTAAATTATGGGTTCCAACACTTCCTCTTATCATTGGGGCTAAAATTTGTATTTCCATATCTGGATAATATAGTGGTAAAGTTTCGCTATAAAGCCTTATTATACTTTCAACAGCAGTCATTCCATGAAGCAAGGTGGAATATTTAGGGATTCTATTTATTACACTTAAAAGCTCTTCAGCTCCATTTTTACTTCTTATAAGTTGTTCAAAATCTGCATTATATATTTTTGAAGGAATAACTAAAGAATCTAGCTCCTCATCAAATTCTTCATCAGTTTTATAAACTTCTATTTCTTCTGCAACTTTATGAATAACACTTTTTGAATCTTTTTGAACAAACATTCTTGATATACCTGTTTCTTCTACTTCTTTTATGGCATTTTTAGCTTTTTTTATAAATTTTAATTGTTCTTTAGTAGCTTCGTCAGAATCTATAAATAAACAATCCACATTACTTCCAAAAAGATTATTATTTTTTATTGGAGTATGAATAAGAGGTGTTATACCTGTATTTATTTGATGGGCATAAGTAATAATATATGATTCTTGAGCTTGTCTAAATATTTTTGTAAGTCTAAAATGTTTTATTAAAGAAGATTCTAACAAATCTGATAAAACATTTCCTGCTCCTACAGATGGAAGTTGGTCAGAATCACCTATAAAAATAACTTGGCATTCATTTGGTACAGCTTTTAACAAAGAGGCTGAAAGAGAAATATCTAGCATAGAGGTTTCATCTATTATAAGTACATCTAACTGAGTTTCAGGTTCTGAATCTTTTTTTTCAATAGAACCTCTTGTTTTAACTTTTGAAGTTATTTGATTATCTTCATTTTTTTCAAATTTACCTTCTTTAGGATTCCAAACTAATAATCTATGTATAGTATAAGCTTTTTTACCAATTACTTCACTCATTCTTTGAGACGCTCTTCCTGTTGGTGCAGCTAATTGAACTGTTTTACCCATAGCCAAAAATAGTTTTACAAGTACTTTTGTGGTTGTTGTTTTTCCGCAACCCGGTCCACCAGTAATAATAGAAAAAGGCTCTTTAGTAACATTTACAACTGTTTCAAATTGTTCTTCAGATAAAAATAATTTTATTTTTTCACAATAAGCCTTCATCCAATCTCTTATTCTTTTTTCGTCAATATTATGTTTTGTTTTACAAATTTCCTTAATTCTTTTTGCTGTATTTATTTCATCCCAAAAAAGACTATTAGAATAATAAAAAAGCTCTTTATCTTCCATTTCTCTTATACTTATAGTTCTATCTTCTATAAGAGTTTTTAAAGGGTTATCTAATATTGTTTCATCTTCTAATTCTAAAAGGGTAGATGTATCTTTATAAATTTGTTCTTTTTTTAAATAACAATGACCATTTTCACGAGAAGAATCTAACACATGTTTTATTCCAGCAGAAACTCTTTCAAAACTATCATAAGCAAATCCCATATTCTTTGCTATTTTATCGGCTGTAAAAAAACCAATCCCATATATATCTTTAGCTAATAGATAAGGGTTTTTACTTACAATTACAATTGCATCATTTCCATATTTTTTATAGATTTTTACAGAATAAAGTGTGCTAATTCCATAAGATTGTAAAAAAATCATTACATCTTTTATGGCTTTATGTTCTTCCCAAGCATTTTTTATTTGCTCTAATTTATTTTTTCCAATACTAGGAACTTCTACTAATCTTTCTATTTCACCATCAAATACTTTTAATGTATCTTCTCCAAAATATTTTACTATTTTTTGAGCAGTTTTAGGGCCTACTCCAAATATAAGTCCAGAACCTAGATATTTTTCTAAAGCATTAGCAGAAGCAGGTTTTTTTGAAATACATTTATCTGCCTTAAATTGTTTACCAAATTTTGGGTGTGTAGTCCAATTTCCATAAAATTCCATAGACTCACCTGCTACTATTTGAGCTTGATGAACAGTAACAGTTATTTCTTTTGTTGGTGTATCAAATGGTGATACTTTTATTATAGAATAACCTGTTTCTTCACTATAAAAAGTAACTCTTTCTATTATTCCAGATACTTTTTCAAAAACCCCTTCTTTTATTTCCATATTTTTATCCTTAAACTCTAAAATACAGTATTTTTTGAACAATGGTGCTTTAGCCCATTTAAAAATTGCAAAACAATTCTGTTTGAATATAAACAAAAATTCTATATGTTTTCTTATTATAATAAATTTTTAGAGATTATATTAGTATTTTTAATTTTTTTTTAATAAAATATTTCTACTAAAACTTAAATTTCCACCAATTATATTTTCCCATAATCATCATAAAGCTTGGTACAAGAACAAGTCTTATTACAGTTGTGTCTATTAATATTGCAGAACTTATACCAATGCATAATTCTTGAACAATTGCAGAAGATGAAAATATTCCAGGAATAAAAACACTTAATAAAATTAAACCTGCTCCTGTTATTACAGAGCTACTTTTAGAGATTCCTTCTATAACAGATTCTTTTACATTACCTGTTTTTTGATAGTTTTCTGTAATTCTACTTAAAATCAAAACTTCATAATCCATACTTAAACCAAAAAGAATGCAAAAAAGAACAACAGGAACCATAGCAGAAATACCATCATTTATTGATGTTCCTAATACATTACTAAAAAAACCAAATTGAAAAACTGCTGTTAATGTTCCAAATGCTGTTATTATTGGTAAAAAGTTCATAAAAGCTGCTTTTATTGGTAAAATAGGTGTTTTCATATATATAAAAAGGATTATAAATATTCCACCAAAAACAATAAAAAGCATTTCTTTTACAGGTCTATATAATTCAGTACTAAAATCTCTTGCTCTGGCTACTACACCACCAACTAAAACTTCTATATTTTTATCAGTAGATTTATATTCTCTACAATACTCAACTATTTTATGTATTTCAGTTATATCCATTAAATCTTTTACATACACATAGATAATACTTGATTTTGAGTCAGAATTTTGATTAACTAAATAACCAACTTGTTGATTAAAAACTAAAGAACCAGTAGAAAAAGCAGTTGCATAAAAATTTTGATAATCAACTTTATTCATATCATTATTTATTGAAGTAAGGCTAAGAATAGAAGAAACTTTTTGATTTTTTTTAATATATTGAGTTATATCATATATAGTAGATATATTTTTATTAGAAAAAATTAATTCATCAGATTTTATTGAAATTATAATAGGTAATAATTCGCCACCCCAACCATCTTTTTCTAATGTTTCATATCCTAATCGTGATTCTGAGTTTTTTGGAGCCATTGTTTGAAGAGGCTCCCATATTTTCATATATAAAATAGGATAAGAAACTATTCCTAAAATAAAAATCGATAATAAAAAGTATAATTTTGGATAATCGGTAATATGTGTAGCAAATTTTCTCCAAAAAACGTATTTATCATTTCTTTTTATATAATCTGAAATAAATTTAGGTTTATCTAAAATATTTCTTCCCCAATAAGCTAAAGAAGGTAAAATAATTAAGGCTACTAAGCATGAAACAGCAACAATATTAATTATATTTTTAACTACAATTTTACTAGATGAAACATCTGGAAGATATAAAACAGAAACACTAAAAATCATTATTAAAGAAGAGAAAAATACAGTTTTACCAGAATTAACTAAAGCTTCTTTTAATGCTTCTTCAGGATTTTTTGAATTATTTAACTCTTCTTTAAATCTACTTATTACAAATAATGAATAATCTATTGCTAAAGCAAGACCAATTAAACTATTTAATATCATAGAAACAGTATTATTTTGTAATCCTAAAATTCTTATTATAGTATTTAAATAAATTAATGTTGTAGCTCCTGCTATTATTGGTAAAAAAGCAGATAATAAACCTCCAAATGTTCTTATTAAAATAAAGAAAGATAAAAACATAGCAATTATTTCGTTTTTTGCAGAATCTTTTTTACTAGAATTTGTAGTATCATAAAAAAAAGCGGAATCACCTGTTAAATAAGTTTTTATTCCTGTTTTTTTAGTCCAAGTAGAAATTTTTTCTCTTACTTTTCCTGATATAGACTGAGCTGTTCTTACTGGTATTTCTGGCTTAAATCTTATAAAATATAATTGATTTTTATGTTTTGAAGTTCCTTTTACATCAACTACATCACTAAACTCTGAAAAAGAGGAAAGAAGCATTTTTTTTAATTCTTCATCAGTATCTTTACCTTCTATAACAAGACCAAGAGACGATTCTTGACTAACTTTAAATTCATTTTTTACTATTTGTTCTACTTTATAAGCTTCGGTATTTTTAGCTCCTTCTAATTCATCTTCAAAAAAAGGTACAGGACTAAGATATAAAAATAAAATTGAAGCAATTAAAGATATAAGCCAAAAAAAAGTTATTTTTTTACTATTTTTTATTATTAATTCTGCTAGAAATTCAAGTATTTTTGTCATTAATATTACACTCTTTTAATATCTTGTTTGAACACGGATTGTAAATATTCAGGATTAAATTTAACATCTTTTTTGAACACGGATTTTATGGATGACACAGATTTCACGGATAATATAAATATTCTACTATCTGTGTAATCCTTTAATCCGTACATAAATCCGTGATTATGACTTTTCTCTATCATAAAACAACCCTTTTAAATGTTAAACTTTTACTACCAAAATTTATTAACAAACCAACCTCTAATTTATAGGCTTTTAAATAATTTAATGCTTGAGCTAGGTGTACATCTTCTAATTGTATAACAGCTTTTAATTCTAACATTATTTTACCTTCTACAATAAAATCAGCTCTTCTTGTTCCAATAGGCTCTACTAAATTTTTATAAAAAATCTTTTGTTCGAGCTCTCTTGCAAATTCTAAACCTGCTACACCCATTTCATAAGCTAATGCTCTTTGGTAAATAACTTCTGGAAAACCATTTCCTAAAAAATTATGTACTTCAAAAGACGATTTAATTATTTTTTCTGTAATATCTCTATATTTTAACTTATCGATCATACTAACCCTAACTAAAAAACATTCCTTTTCATTTTACATTGTTTTTATATAAAAAGATTATTTTAATAAAATGACTCTGAATTTTAATATCTTTTTTTGAACACGGATTGTAAATATGCAGGAGCTATCATTATATTTAACATCTTGTTTGAATACGGATTTTATCGATGACACAGATTTCACGAATAAAAAAATATATATTATCTGTGTAATCCTTTAATCCGTACATAAATCCTTGATTCTGCCTTTTTTTTATTTTGAACACGGATTGTAAATATGCAGGTGTTATAATTATATTTAACATCTTGTTTGAATACGGATTTTATCGATGACACAGATTACACAGATAAAAGAATATATATTATCTGTGTAATCCTTTAATCCGTACATAAATCCGTGATTCTGCATTTTTTTTATTTTGTTTGATTAATTATGGTAATAAAAAAAGTCAGGATCACTTTGTTTTTATTCCGTGACACCCGACTCGTCCCTTATTTATATAGACGTTATATTTAGCAAAAAGTTCCATTAATGTTATAAAACTTAATACAGAAGAAATTAACCTCTTTTAAATGATTCATTATTTTTTATTAGTTCATTATATGCATCAAGATCACTTTGTGGATATTTGATCCCTTCAACTTTTCCCATAAACTATAAACTCCTTGTAATTAAAATTATATAATTATATTAGAACTTCATTGTTCATAAAAAATCTAACTAATTCTCACACACTATAATAAAAAAGTCAAGATAAAATATATTTTTAGATTTTTTTATTTCTTAAATATAAATTCATCTCTTAGAGTATTTTTATAAAATTCTAAATTTATTAGTTTTTAAAAACAAAATAAGGGTTATTATAGTAAAAATAAGCGTTAATTTTATATTTTAATATATAATACTATAAACTAAAGTTGTTAGAATATATAATAAAAAATAATTGGAAAATGAAAAAAGAATCAATTCTGGTGGCTATTATTGGGTGTAAAGTTGGTGATTCTATGGGCTTACTTTATGAAGGAATTAAACCAAAAAGACAAAAAAAAATGTATCCCAAAATTGAAAATCAAAGTTTTTTAGGTGGAAATGGTTTGATTTCTGATGACACAGAGCATTTAATATTTACATCTTATGCTTTATATAAATCATTAGGAAATGAAGATATATTTGAAAAATTATTGGCTAAAGCTTTAAAAAAATGGTTTCTGACATTACCTTATGGAATAGGATTTGCAACATTAAAATCTTCAATTAAATTATTACTTGGTTTTTCTCCTAAAAAAAGTGGTGTTAATTCTGCTGGTAATGGACCTGCAATGAGAAGTGGAATATTAGGAATATGTTTTGGACAAGATAAAGATAAATTAAAAAAATTAGTAAAAATATCAACAAGAATTTCACATTCTGATGAAAAAGCCGAAATTGGAGCTTTAGTTATTGCATTTTCAGCATATATTTCTAGTACAGAAAAAAATATAACACCAAAAGAATTTTATGAAAAAACTAAAATATTATTAGAAGAATATAATTCAAAAGAATTTATTAATTTGTTATTGGATGTTATAACAAGTGTTGAAAAAGGCGAAAAAACAAGCGATTTTTGTGAAAGAATTTTTAAAGGAAAAGGAGTTAGTGGGTATATGTATCATACTGTTCCTGCTGTAATACATTGTTGGTTAAGTAATCAGAATAATTTTAAAGATGGTATTTTAGAAATGATAAAATGTGGTGGTGATACAGATACTACCTCAGCTATTTTAGGAACAATAATAGGAGCAAAAGGAAATATTGAACAAATTCCTGATAACTGGCAAAACAATGTTATCTCTTTCCCTTATACTCTTTCTTATATTGAAAAAATTAGTGAAGCTTTGTTTAATTCTCTAAATGGAATAAAAACAGATTTAAAAGAACCTTTAAATATTATTATATTGATAAGAAATGTTTTTTTATATCCAATAGTTCTATTTTATGGATTTAGAAGGCTTTTTCCACCTTATTAAATTAGGAAAATTATAACTACTTCAAAAAACTCTTTAAATACGGGAAAACATTATTATTTACAATAATATCATATCCTTTTTTGTTTGGATGAACTCCATCAGAAGTATTTAATTCTTTTTTCAATGCAACACCTTCAAGAAAAAAAGGAAGTAGTTTTAAGGAATATTTTTTAGAAAGTTCTGGATACATTTCATCAAAAGATTTTATATAAGTTTTTCCTAAGTTTCTAGGTGCTTTCATTCCACAAAAAAGAATTTTTACATTTTTAGCTTTTATTTTTTCTATAATTTTAGATAAATTCTTTTTTGTTTCTTCAATAGGAACGCCTCTCATAGCATCATTTGCACCGAGTTCTAAAATTACAATTTCAGGATTAGTTTTTAAAACCCAATCTACTCTACTTAATCCTCCAGCAGTTGTATCACCACTTATTCCAGAGTTAATAATATTATAATTAAAACCTTCTTTTTTAAGTTTTTCTTGTAATAAACTAGGGTAAGATTCTTTTATTTCTAATCCATAACCAGCTGTTAAACTATCTCCAAAACAAGTTATTACATTAGTTTTTGAAAAAACATTCAAAGGAAAAATTAACACAAAAAAAAAGACTAAAAATAATTTAAAAACTATAATTTGTTTTATTCTAACCATTTATTTTTTGTTTACAATAAAAGTTAGTATATATTCTGAAGAAGTAGGTTTTTTATCTGTTGTACCAACATTTTCAGGTAAAATTTTAAGTAGTTTTATAGACATAAAATCAATTACTTTTTCAGCTAATTCATCTTTTCCAATTTCACGAGTAAGTCTAAAAGATGTTGTACTTTTTTCTGTTTTGAATGAAACATCAAAAACAGTATTACCAGCCCAAATACATCTAGCATTTGTAGGACAACGAGAATCTGATACTAAACGCTCTACTTTCAATTCACTTTTATCAGGAAAACCTACTGTTTCACCAATTTTTAATGTGAATTCACGATCATATTGCTTTAAATTTTTAGTATCTATAACATCAATGTTTTTTTTAGGTCTTAACAAAAAATTTTCATCAAACTCAAATGTAAATGCCTTTTCACTAAGCATTTTGTTTGATTTTTTATCAAAAACACTTATTTTTACTGTTATTGGTGTTTTATTCTTTCTCAAATCAGGCTCTTGAGATGAGCTATAAGAAAGATATATTTTTTCAGAGGTTTCTATTTTTGTACCAAATTGTTGTATTTTTTGAGTTTTTACATCTTGATTTACAAAATATCCATGATCTGTTTCCCATTTTAGATTAACATCATCAATATTACCATCATATCTAGGAGTTAAACCCATCCCAAAGGCAGATGACATACTTTCTGAATAAGCTGGAATATCATTTACAAGATTTAAATCAAAAGACTTAACAGTATTAGATATTTCAGAAGCCTCAGAAGTTTTAATAGGTGTTGGTGAAGCTGTATTAGCAATTTCAGAAGCATCCGCACTTTTAATAGGTGTTGGCGAAGCTGTTTTAGAAGTATCTAAATTATCTTTTACTTTTGATACATTATCATTTGTACAAGAAAATAAAACCAAAGAAGATAAAAAGAAATTTAGAAACAATTTTTTCATTATTTTAAACTTAAGGCTTTTAATAAATCAACTCTTCCATAACCGAATTTATCATCATATTTCTTTTTTGATAAACTAACAGATGAAGCTTCAATTTTTTCTTTTATTTTAGCAGGAGTTAAAGAAGGATCTTGAGATTTTAATAAAGCAACTAAACCTGTAACTACAGGAGAAGACATTGAAGTTCCACTTAGTGTTCCATAACTTTTCCCAGCTTTTGCTGTCAATTCAACTTGATATGTAGGCATAGTAGAGAATATTTTATCACCAGGTGCTGAAACTGATACTTGTTGTGCAAAATTAGAGAAAGGTGCAAATTTATCATCTTTTGTAGTTGCAGAAACTTCAATAACACCTTTTATCATAGATGGTAAGTGCATTTTTGAACTTTTTGCTTCATTACCAGCAGAAGAAACGATAGAAACACCTTTGCCTATAGCATATTTTACTGCTTTTTCTAAGGCTGTACTTTTTGTATAAAGACCAATGCTTATATTTATTACATTTGCTCCATTATTTGCAGCCCAAACAATACCTTCTGCAATATCAATATCAGAACCTTTTCCATATTTTAATGCTTTTACAGGCATAATAGAACATTTAGGGGCAACACCAGCAACACCAAGGTTATTATCTGCAACTGCCGCTGCAATACCAGCAACGTGAGTTCCATGTCCGTTATCATCAAAAGGTCTAGATTCTGGATTTACAATATTTTTACCTTTTATAATATTAGCTTTAAGATCTGGGTGATTAAGATCGATTCCTGTATCAAGAATTGCTATAACTACATTAGGTTTACCCATGTTTATATCCCAAGCTTTATCTGCACTAATTGTATCTAAGTGATATTGTTTTGACAAAAGAGGATCATCTACTTTTTCACCTTTAACTTTTTCAAGCACAACTAAATTAACGTTTTCATAAGAATCTACAGTACTTTCTGCTTTCATACTACCAGCAAGATCATTTGTTTCATCAGTTTCGCTTTTCTCAACAACAGCAACACCAATTTCTGGAATTACTCTTTTAAATTTTGTTTTATATTTCTCTTCCATTTTTTTTATTAATGTAGAATCAGAAATTTTTGATTTAAAAAATAATGAAAATCTTTTTTTAGAAACGCCAAATGCATTGTACTCTTTCCCAGCACTTAAAGCTTCAACTTCTGAGTATTGAGGGATTTCGGTTTGTTGTTCAGTATCAGGTACAGCAATATCGCCTCTGCTACAAGCAACCACAGATGAGATTGTTAAAAGTGTTACTAATGTTAGCTTTAAAGAATTTTTCATTAATACCTAGCACCTAAATAATAGTTATATCTTAAATATTATAGCATAAAATGACTCACTACTTGCTTTTTTTTAACCTAAATTTATAAAAAAAATAGACTGTTCTTAAACTTTTAAAAATTATTTTTTTAAGTTTTTTTAGAAAATTATTAATCAGGATTTAAATTATATCGCCATATTTTTCTTGATAATGTTCAAGTTCTTCATCAAATTTAAATTTAATAAAATCATAAAAATTGTCAAAAGCAGGAGAAATAGTTATTTCATCATCTGAATCTCTTAACCATATTCTACCAGGATTATCTCCTGTTACTTCCATAAAATAAAAATTTCCACAACCTTCATCACTTATAAATAGTGCACCTTGTAAAGAATCAATTTTTTTTGATTTTTTAGAATCATATTCAATATTATAACCTAATTTCAAAAAAACATCCCAATTATTATCAATATTTTGATTACAATATGGAAATTTCTTTTTTAATTTTCTAAAAGCAGTTCTTTTATCATATTTACTAGATATTTCATGTAATGAATCGGAATTATTAAGTTTTTCTATAATAAAATATTTCTTCATTGAACGACTTATTCCATTTCCAAATAATTTTAAAAAATTCCTGTAATCTTCTGGAATTTTTATTTTATATTTTTTTTCAAAGGATAATAATTTTTTTTCTGATAAACATTTAATAGCTATATATTGATATTTTTTAGTTAAGATACCTGAATCATCTAACATTTCTCTATATTTATTTATAGTAATAAACTTTTGTTTTAATTTATCCCATTTATCCATTATTTTGCCTTTTAATATTAAAAAATTTGGTTCTACATAATAAATATCTTCAAAGTCTAGTTCTGAAATATCTATAGGAGATATATTAGCACCCTCTTTTTTTAAAAAATCTATTGTTACTGCTAAGGCATTAGAAACATCATTTAAAAGAGTTTCTTTTGATTTTGATTTTAAACCACAAAACCAATTAAAAAGATTAGCGTAATAAAAACCATCTTCAGAGTTATAAATTATTTTAACTGGATATTTACTCATTATTACTTTTTTATTTTCCATACATATATATAATTTATAACAGAAAAAAAGCGGTTTGATGAATCACCCCCTACAACTAGATTTTTTCATAATAATTATCTAGCATTAATTAATTTCAAAAGAATAAAATTTTTTTTAGATAAAACTTAAAGATCTTCTATATTATTATTTTTACATTACTAAAGTATAATTAAAAAAATAATAAAAATAAAAAGGTTAGTTCTATGAATTTTTGGAAAGGTATCATTAATGAATATAGGGCTTTTATGCCTGTATCTGATAAAACAGAAATAATAACACTTAATGAAGGTAATACACCTTTAATACATGCAAAAAAAGTTAGTGAATATGTTGGTTTTAATGTTTATTTGAAATACGAAGGTCTAAATCCTACTGGTTCTTTTAAAGACAGAGGAATGACTATGGCTATAACAAATGCTTTGGAAAATGGCTCAACATCTGTAATTTGTGCTTCTACAGGAAATACTTCTGCTGCAATGGCTGCTTATGCTTCAAGATGTAATATGAAATCTTTTTTACTTATTCCAGATGGTTATGTAGCATTAGGTAAAATAGCACAAGCAATGATACATGGTTCTAAAGTAATTAAAATAAAAGGTAATTTTGATAGAGCACTTGAAATAGTAATAGATATATCTAAAAAATACCCAATAGCTTTAGTTAACTCTGTTAACCCTTTTAGAATAGAAGGGCAAAAATCAGCTGCGTTTGAAGTTTCTGAACAATTAGGAAAAGCACCAGATTTTTTATGTATTCCAGTAGGAAATGCAGGAAATATAACAGCTTATTGGAAAGGATTTAAAGAATTTAAAGCTTTAAATAAAATAGAAACACTTCCTTCTATGTGTGGTTTTCAAGCGGAAGGTTCTGCACCAATTGTAAAAGGATATAAAATAGATAATCCAGAAACAATTGCAACTGCAATAAGAATAGGTAATCCAGCTAGTTGGAAATTTGCTACTGAAGCTATAGAAGAATCAAATGGATATATAAATTCTGTAACTGATGAAGAAATTCTTAAAGCTTATACCTTTTTAGCTCAAAATGAAGGTGTTTTTTGTGAACCAGCTTCAGCTTCTTCTGTAGCAGGATTAATGAAATATTATAAAAATTTCAAATATACAAAAGACTCTGTAGCTGTGTGTGTGTTGACAGGTCATGGTTTAAAAGATCCTAGTACAGCTATTGCTCAAACTCAAGAAATAGGAGAAGCAGTAGAAGCTAATATGGAATTAATAGCAGAAAAAATATTGGGATAAAGCAAAAAAGCTTTTTTAAGGTAAAAAGGATGAAATATCAAAAAGAAATGAGTAGAGAAAAAATATCTTTTACAGAATGTTTTGGATTAAGTCCTTTTTCTAAAACCCTTAAAGAAGCTAAAATAGCTATTTTGGGTGAAAATGGAACACCAAGAACAAAAGCAGATCTTACTACAATACGCCAATATAAACCAAAAATATCAATTGGTCTTTGGTTAGGAAAAACACCAAAAAAAAATAAAGTAACTATTACTAATTTATATAATTATCATCAACCCTCTCTTATTGATGGATGGTCTGTAAAAGTAACAAAAGTAGAAGATTTTCGAGGTAGAAAACTTACTTATGATAGCCATAATGGAACAGATTTCAGTATTCCTCTTGGTTCTAAGGTTGTAGCTCCTGCACCTGCAAGAGTTCTTAGAGTTTCTAGTGAATTTAATAGAGGTGGTTTAAAAATATTTTTAGATCATGGAGATGGTATTATAACAACACTAGGTCATCTTGCTAGAAGTTTTGTAAAAACTGGTGATGTCGTTCATAGAGGTCAAGTTATTGCTCTTTCTGGTTATAGTGGAATTGATGCCCTTCTTGCTTTTCCTTTTTCTGCACCACATGTTCATGTAAACACATGGTTAAATGGTTTTTATGTTGACCCTTTTTCAAAAAATGGTTCTGTTTCACTCTGGCGAAATAAAAATCTACCAACACCAGCAAATGAAAAAGATTTAGAAGATTCTATGTTTAATAAAACTATTTTTTCAATAGAAAAATTTGAAAAAGTTATTAACGAAATTGAAAATCCAAAAATAAAAGCAGAAATTCTTGAAGGAAATACTTTTGATGAAAAAGCTATGAATTTGATATTTTATATGAATTATTATCCTTGGAGATTTAAAAATAGACCATCTCTTTATGAAACTGAGTTTCCAAGAAAAAGTATTTTAGATTTACCTTTTTCATATAAAGATTTTAATGGTGTTATTTTTGCAGATAGATTTTAATATATAATAAAAAAGATTGTTGAATCAAATTTTTTAGTTCTTTTGAATAATTTCTTTCTATTTTATCCAAAAAAAAGTAATCGAATCTATCTAATAGTTCAGATGATAAAAGAGTAAATTCCAATTCTTCGTTTTGTATATAAATTAATTTATCATATAATGGAAAAAAAGCCAATTTTAATTCGTTTTCAGTATATATATTATTTGTTTCACTTAAGTATTCTAAAAAACGAATAGAAGAACTTTCTAAAGAAAAAAATAAATCATCAATAACTTTTTTTCTTTTAAGTAATAAACTTTGGTTATCTAATTTTAGTATTTCTATTGTTTTTTTTGCTTTTAAATTTTCATCTTTTGGTTTAATACTTCCAGTTTCATCAAAATAAAAAAAATCTTTTGGCTCATCAATTTCTGGATGAATTATCAGTGGTTTTTCATTTAAAAATTCATCACAATCAGCCTTACATCTATTTAAATCCAATTTACCATTTAATTTAAAAGGTTCTCTTATCCTTATTCCAGATATTTCAAATTTATCTCCTTTTGAATTATTACAAGTAGTACAAGTAGGTAATAGATTACTCCATTCATATCCAAGCCAATAATAACCATTTTTTTTGGGTCTATAATGTTCAATAGTTATATTATTTAAAAGAAAAGATTCACAGTAAGCACATTTATTATGATAAAGATCTTTTAATTCGTTGATTACGGATTGATTGTAACATCTTGAATCAAAACTATGATTAGTCTTATTTTCTAATAAATTTATTTCTTTTTGAGAAAAACAATCTTGTAATGCTTGAGGAGGATTATTGAAATCTTTATTAACTTTTCTCATTTTTACTATTTTTCTGAAATCTTCAATTTTTCCGATAATTTTTTTAATTTTTCTCTTATATCGTCTCTTTTTGTAATTTCATCAAATGTGTTTTCAGTTCTAATTGAAGAAATATTTGTATTCTCTGAATTTATAATGTTTTCCATTCCAAAAATTGGTGATGTAAGAATTTGGTTGGGCAATAAATTTGCAATATCTATTTCTATTTTTTTCGATTGAGTACCATTTTTCTTATCTCTGGTAATATTAAAATAAACTGAGCTTTTTGGCATTCCTAAAAAAGTAATTACACTATGAGTTGTTATAACAAATTGTATTTTGGGAAATATTTCAGAAAGAATTTTAGGAAATTCCTTTTGCCAAATAGGATGTAAATGAGCTTCAATTTCATCAATTAAAATTATTCCTTCTAAATCACTAACTTTTGATACATTTGGTTGTTTTTCAAATAACCTTATTATCATATCACCAATCATTGCTATAATATTTTTACTTCCAGAAGAAAGATTTTGTAATGTAACATCAACATCTTTTTCAATATATATAAAATAGACTTCATTTTTTTCTTTTTTCATCCTTATATCAGTAATATTTGGTAATAATTTTACTAAACAAGAAATAACATTATTTACTTTAGCTCTTTCATTTGAAAGAATACGCATTTTAAACCAATATTCAATATTTTGTAAAATGCCATCATTTTTAAATAAACTATAAACGTCGCCATGTTTTAATTTATTTATATCCATACTTTCAGGACTCTGTAATTGTAGTCGAGATGGACCATAAGCAATAAAATTCTCTAATTTTACTGTTTGTGGAAATATATTATTATCAGATGCAATAAAATTATTTTTTATTTTTTTATTTTTTTTATAATATACTATTTCAATAGAAGATGATTTATTATTAGATAAAATTTGACCTGTCTGTTCATCATAATTTCCAAATAACCCAATTGAAATAGCTTGTAAAATTGATGTTTTACCATCTCCATTTTCTCCTGTAAAAACAATAAACCTTGTATCATTAGGTATTTCATTTATTTCAATATTTTTAATACATTGATAATCAGATATTTTTATACTAGAAATATTAAATGGTAATTTATTATTTTTTTCTATATGACTTTCTATTTTTTTATTTTCTATATTAGATTCTAATTTATTATTTTTTTCTATATAAGCATAAAACCAAGTAATGATTTTATTATTATATTCTATGATATTTAATGCGTCAGATTTATTTATTATTTTATATACAAAATGATTTGAATCTGAACTCAATTTAATAATAGTATCCATATAATCATAAATTTCTTTATCTTTTAATATATCATTTTCTTTTATTTTTAAAAGCAACCCTCGTGATATATTCAATCCTCTTGATATATTATTACTTTTTAAAATTTTTCTAATATTCTTAGTATCTTCTGGAAATACTTCTTCATTTTTTAAAATAACAATACAAATACCTTCTAATATTTTTCTTGAATAAATAGCTAAAGCTTCGTATTCTTCATCATCATAAAATTTTTGTAATGAGTTATAAAGATTTTTAATTTTCTCTATCTCTTTTTGATTTTTCATATATTCTTATTTTTACTAAAGAAATTATTATTTTATAGAATTAGAATTATACAATTTAAAAATATAAATAGTTAATTATATTGATCAAAAATTATTTTGTTTATAATGTCGCATTTATATTTTTAACATCAGGTAATCTAATCTAATAAATTCTAATGTATAATTTTCTAGTAATAATATTCTGGTATTTTTTGTGTTTGAATCTGAAATTATAAAAATTGAAAATTATTTTAATTCAATAGAAATGGAAATTATTGATAAAAATGCTTTTCAAAATAATCTAAAATCATTAATAAATCTAATTCATAAAAACTATGAAAAAGGTAATTCTCCTGCTACAAGTACAAATTTCTCTTTTAGAATAGAAGTTAAAGATAAAAATCAATTAGTTAATAAAAACTTTTTTATTATGACTCGCTCAGGAATAGATAAAGAGTTTTGTAATGAAAAAGATTTTTTAATTGTAAATGAAAAAGGTGAAGTTTTATTTAATCAAGAAAAAAAACATAAATCTTCGGCAGAATCTCCACTTCATCTTGGTATTTATAATTTATTTGAAAATATAAATTTTGTTGTTCATTCTCATTCTGTTTTATCATCAGTTTTATCAAGAATATACCTTAAATATGGTAAAATAATTTTTGATGGATATGAACTTCAAAAAGGTATTAAAGGTTTTGAAACACATGATATTAAACTATCATTACCTATAGTAGAAAACACTCAAGATATGAATTTTTTAGCAAAAAAATTACCTGAAATTTTTATATCTAATAATCCTAGTCCTTATGCTTTATTATTATCTGGTCATGGTATTTATGTTTGGGGAGATTCTTATGAAGATGCAAAAAGGCATTTAGAAACTTATGAATTTCTTTTAAACGCATTATATATTGAAAGTTCTATTAATATTAATAAATAAGAGGTTTTTTTTATGGCAGTTCTTTTTTATCCTAATAAAGTTGAAAATTTTGATGATATTGTCTCTTTTCTTAAAGAAAGAGGTGTTCATTATGAAAAATGGGTTTTAGATGAACAAATTTCATCCGATGCAACAGATAGTGATATTTTAAAAATGTATGAACCTTATATAACACCTTTTTGTGAAAAAAATGGTTATAAAACATTTGATATAATAAATGTAACTACAAAAACGCCTAATATAGAGCAATTGAAACAAAAATTTTTAAGAGAACATACTCATACCGAAAATGAAGTCCGTTTTTTTGTTTATGGTGAAGGTCTTTTTTGGTTTAATCATAATAATGAAGTTTTTTCTATTTTATGTCAACAAGGCGATTTTATCTCTGTTCCTCGTATGGCAACTCATTGGTTTGATATGGGACCAAACCCTAATGTAAAAGCAATTAGAATTTTTACAGATCCTGCAGGTTGGGTTGCAAATTATACTGATTCTAAAATAGATGAAAAATATAATAACCTTTTTCCTTGGTCTGAAGATATACTTAGTGAAGAGTGAAAAGTAAAGAGATAAGAATATTGTTAATTCAAATGTATATTAAATTATTTTTGTAAAAACAATTTTCTTTGAGTGTATTTATTTTAAATGATATGACATACTGTCGTGGGAAAATATGAATAATATGAAATTTATTTTAATGGATATTGAAGGTACTACAACAAGCCTTTCTTTTGTAAAAGATATACTTTTTCCTTATTCAGAAAATAAAATGCCAGATTTTATAAAAAACATTGATTTATTAGATAATTCAGAAGATTCTAATATATCGAAAGAACAAATTTCTTCTATAAAAAATATTTTGAATAATTTAAAAAAAGAATTTTCTGAAAAGAATAATATTTTATTAGAAAATGTTTTAATAGATGATATTTCAAATATGTTAGTTAATTTTATTAAAAAAGATGTAAAAAATCCTTTTTTAAAAGAATTACAAGGTTATCTTTGGGAATATGGTTATAAAAATAATGATTTTAAAGGTCATATATATTCTGATGTTTTTTTAGCTTTTGAAAAATGGAAAAAACTAGGTATTACATTAGGTATTTATTCTTCTGGTTCTATTTTTGCTCAAAAATTACTTTTTAAATATTCAGATTATGGTGATTTAACTCCTTATCTAACTTATCATTTTGATTTATCAACTGGTGGGAAAAAAGAAAAATTATCGTATGAGAAAATTTCAAAAGAAATTGGACTTAATCCTAATGAAATCCTTTTTCTTTCAGATGTTTTTGAAGAGTTAGATTCTGCACACCAAGCTGGTTTTAAAGTATGTCAAATTTTAAGACCTGATGTTATAACTCAAGATAAATATAAAACATCAAAAGATTTTATGGAATTAGTTTTTTAATATTATAACAAAAAGAGGTATAAAAATTGGAAAATACTGTAGTATGGCTAGAAGATAGAATTAAACTAATAGATCAAACTAAATTACCTCAAAGTTTTGAATTTATTGAATGTTTTAATTATTTAGAAGTTGGAGATGCAATAAAAAAATTAAAAATTAGAGGGGCTCCTGCAATTGGTATAGCAGGTGGAATGGCTTTAGCACTTCACATGACTAAAACAGATTTTTCTAATTTTGAAGAATTTAATAATGAACTAAAAAAAGTATCTGATTATCTAAAATCAACTAGACCTACTGCTGTAAATCTTTTTTGGGTAATAGATAGAATTAATAAACTTATTGAAGATAATAAAACTCTTTCTATAGAAAAATTAAAGGAAATAATTGGAATTGAAGCTTTAAAAATTGCAAATGAAGACGAAAAAATGTGTAAAGCTATTGGAGAATATGGTATTGAAATTGTTCCTAATAATTCAACTATATTAACTCATTGTAATACTGGAGCGTTAGCTACTTATGGTTATGGAACAGCTTTAGGGATTATTCGTGAAGCTAACCAACAAAATAAAAATATAAAAGTTTTTGCAGATGAAACAAGACCATTATTACAAGGAGCTAGACTTACAACATGGGAGCTTATGAGAGAAAATATTCCTGTTACGCTTATTACGGATAGTATGGCAGGTTATTTTATGAATAAGGGTGAAATTGATTTAGTTATTGTAGGAGCAGATAGAATTGCAAAAAATGGAGATACAGCCAATAAAATAGGTACATATTCAGTTGCTGTTTTGGCAAAAGAAAATAATATCCCTTTTTATGTTGCTGCACCCACATCTACTATTGATTTAAGTATAGCTTCTGGTAATGAAATTGTTATCGAAGAAAGAAATCCAGAAGAAATAACTTTTTGGGGTGATAGAAAAATAGCTCCTGATGGCGTAAAAGTTGCAAATCCATCTTTTGATGTAACGCCATCAAGATATATTACAGCAATAATTACAGAAAAAGGTATTATAAGACCAAATTATAATGATAATTTATTAAAAATATTTGATTAAGATTTAAATAAGCTGAGTTCGACAAATTTATATGCCAAACTATACTGATAATAGGTAATACAAAATAAATAAGAAACATTAAAATTATTTTTATC
>JBBTGK010000081.1:0-7743 GCA_038060635.1 Cyanobacteriota bacterium
CAAATCCAGATGAACATGTACAACCAGGAATTCAAAGAACTGATATTTTTAAAGGTTTTGTAAAATAATTTTTATAAAGGTTTATTTTTATGTTTGATAAAGAAAAATTAAAAGAAAAAAGAGAAAAAGATATTGCTGATTCTCTTAATATGTGGCAAAACTTAATAGATAGTAAAGATGATTCTAAAAAAGAATCTGAAAAGAAAAAAGAAGATAAAAAGTAATTAATATTCATTTGCAGGGATTTGATTAATCGAATCCTTTTTAGAATTTATCTGTTATTTTGTCCATATTTTCAGAAAGACCGTTTAGAGTATGAGCCATGATGTATAAATCTTCTATTTGTAAATTGTCTAATACAGTTTTTCTTGTTTCTATATAAGTTGGAAGAAATTTTTCTACTATGTTTTCCCCATTCTTTGTAATAAAAATGTCGAATTTACGTCTATCAGTAGCATTAATTTTTCTTTCTACTAATTCTTTTTTGCATAATAAATCAAGTATTTTTGTTACTGTAGGAGCATCTTTAAAAAGACTTTTACATATCTCTATTTGGCTTATACCATTACATTCACTAACTTTTTTTAAAACCATCCATTGATCTATGGTTAGATCTAGATTTTTTTCAGTTAGAACTTTTTGTCCAAACTGGCTTATTTTTCTTCCTATTTTTTCTATTATAAAAAAATAATCGAATTCCATTTTATCTTCTATTTCTAATGTATTACTATTATCTAGTTTGTTTTTTAAGTTCATAATAAGCCTGATTAAAATATATAACCGTATTAATTTACTATTATATTAAAAATAGTTATTATATTAATAATATGAAATAAGCATTATAAATCATTATTATTAATTAATAAAGGCTTTTATTTAAAAAAAAGCTTTAATCTGATAAACTGAATAATATCTTAATTTAGTTTTTAATATGAAAAAAATAGAAAATCTTAGTGTAATAATAATGGCTGCTGGTAAAGGAACAAGAATGAAATCTTCTTTACCAAAGGTTTTACATACTGTTTCAGGAAAGCCAATGTTAGAGTATGTAATAGATTCTGTATCAAAATTTGAACCTGATAATGTGTTTGTAATTGTTGGTCATGGATTAGAACAAGTAAAAAGTTATTTTTCAAAAAATAATAAAATAACTTGGGTAGAACAAAAAGAACAATTAGGTACAGGACATGCTGTTATGCAAGTTTTTCCTTATCTTGAAGGTTACAAAGGTAATGTTCTTATATTAAGTGGTGATGTTCCTTTATTATCAAATCAAACTATAGAAAATATTTTTGATGTACATGAGAAAGAAAAAGCTGATGCAACTGTTTTAACAACAATTATGAATAATCCTTTTGGATATGGAAGAATAATAAAATCTTCTGATGAAAATATAACAAAAATAGTTGAAGAAAAAGATAGTAATGTTGAAGAAAAAAAAGTTAGAGAAATAAACTCTGGCACATATTATTTTAATTGGGATTATTTAAACAAATTTTTAAACCAAATAACTCCTAAAAATGCACAAGGTGAATATTATCTAACAGATGTTATAAAACTTTTTGTTGATAATAATTTAAAAGTAAAATCATCTTTAACAAATAACATAGAAGAAGTAACAGGAATAAATGATAGAATGACTTTGGCAGAAATTGAAAAAATAATGCAAGATAAAATAATCCAAAAGTTAATGGTTAATGGTGTAACAATAAAATCATCAACTTCGACATTTATTGAATCTGAAGTAAAAATAGGAAATGATACAATCATAAATCCTAATACTATGATTGAAGGGAATACAATAATAGGTTCAAATTGTGTTATTGGACCTAATATTCACATAAAAGATTCAATAATAAAAGATAATTCAAATGTAAGTTTTATGTCTATAAAGAATTCTGAAATTTCTGAAAATTTGACACTAAGTTTTTCAGAGGTTTTTGATAAAAAAATATAATTTTTTGAGGTTACTTTAATGTTCGATTCAAATTTAAAATCAAGATCTAAGATGAAAGATCCGAGCAAAGGATATAATAATCCTTATGAGCTTAAGATTTTTTCTGGAACAGCAAATAAGGAACTATCTAATGATATTGCTAATTATTTAGATGTAGAACTAGGAAAGCTAAAAGTAAATAAATTCAAAGATGGAGAATTTTATGTTCAAATTGGCGAGAGTGTAAGAGGAAAAGATATTTATATTGTTCAACCTACTTGCAACCCAGCAAACGATAATTTAATGGAGTTAATGATTCTTACAGATGCTTTTAAAAGGGCTTCTTGCCATGAAATAACAGTTGTTATTCCATATTTTGGCTACGCAAGACAAGATAGAAAAACTCAAGGTAGAGAAGCTATAACTGCAAAATTGATGGCGGATTTAATCCAAACATCTGGTGCAGATAGAGTAATAACAGTAGAACTTCATGCGGGGCAAATACAAGGCTTTTTTAATATACCTCTTGATAATTTATATTCTGCACCTGTAATGGTTGAATATATTGAATCAAAAAAACTTCAAGATATTGTTATCGTTTCTCCTGATGTTGGTGGTGTTACAAGAGCAAGATCATTTGCAAAAAAATTCAATGCTCCAATTGCTATTATTGATAAAAGAAGACCTGAGCATAATAAAGCTGAAGTAATGAACATAATTGGAGATGTATCAGGAAAAACAGCTATTCTTTTTGATGATATTATCGATACAGCGGGAACTATTTGTGCAGCAGCAAAAAGCTTGTCTGAAAATGGAGCAAAAGAAATATATGCAGTTTGTACACATGCTGTTTTATCAGATAATGCAATAGAAAGATTGAATGATGCACCTATAAAAGAAGTTATTATAACAAACTCTATACCATTTGAAGCAAAAAGACAAAAATACAATACTGATAAATTTGTTGTTTTGTCATTAGCAAAATTATTGGGTGATGCGATAAACTGTATAGATAAAAAAGGCTCTATGAGTCTTCTTTTTGATTAATTTTTAGTAGAATATTTTAGCCACGGATTGCACGAATAACAGAGATAACAGATAATAATAAATATTAGTAAAACCTGTGGCTAAATAAAAAATAAATAAGGATAAAGTTTTAATGGATTTAAAAAGAACTCCTCTTTATGAAAAACATAAAGAACTTGGAGGAAAAATTGTTGAGTTTGCTGGATGGGAAATGCCTATTCAATATTCAAACATAATTGAAGAGCATAATGCAGTAAGAAAAAATGTAGGTATTTTTGATGTTTCTCACATGGGAACATTTTTATTATCAGGCAAAAACTCTTATGATTTTTTGCAAAAAACAGTTCCTAATGATTTAAATAAAATAAAAGTAGGAAAAGCAATTTATACTCAGTTTTGTAAAGATGATGGAACTGTAATTGATGATCTTATAATTTATTATATAAAAGAAAACTTTTTTTATATTGTTGTTAATGCAAGTAATATTGAAAAAGATTTTAATTGGTTGCAAGAAAATTTAATACCTGAAATTAAACTTGAAAATATTGCAGAACAAACTTCTATTCTTGCTGTTCAAGGACCTATGGCAGAAAAAACAATATCAAAACTATGTGATAATAATTTAGCTGAAATTACTTCTTTTGGAATAATTCAAACAAAAATTAAAGATATTGATGTTATTTTATCAAGAACAGGATATACAGGTGAAGATGGTTTTGAAGTAATTTTTGATAATTCTCATGCAGTTGAAATTTATGAAGCTATTTTTGAAGCAGGAAAAGAATTTGATATAAAACCAATTGGTTTAGGTGCAAGAGATACACTAAGGTTAGAAGCTAATTTACCATTATATGGACATGAATTAAATGAAAATACAACTCCTTTAGAAGCTAAATTAGGATGGAGTGTAAAACTAACTAAGGAAGATTTTATAGGAAAAAAAGCTTTAGTTGAGCAAAAAGAAAAAGGTTTAAAAAAGATATTAATTGGTATTAAATCAACTTCAAGAATTGTACCAAGAGATGGATATGAAATAGTTTTAGATTCAAAAGTTATTGGAAAAGTAACTAGTGGAACTTTTTCACCTACCTTAAATTATCCAATAGCATTAGCTTTTGTTGAAAATGTAAAAGATTTTCAACAAGGTGATAGACTAGAGGTTATAATTCGTGGTAAAAATTATGAAGTAGAAATAGTTAATTTGCCATTTTATAAAAGGAAAAGAGGTTTATAATGTCAAAAATAAAATATGCAGAGTCTCATGAATATATCTCTTTAGAAGATGATATAGGGACTATAGGTATAACAGAACATGCAATTGAACAATTAGGTGATATTGTTTATGTTGAACTACCAAAAGTAGGGACAAAATTTCAAAAAGGAGATACTTTTGGGGTAGTTGAATCGGTTAAAGCTGTTTCAGATCTTTATTGCCCTGTAAGTGGAGAAGTAATTGAAATAAATGAACTATTAAATGATAAACCAGAACTTTTAGTTGATGGTTTATTTGATGATAAATGGATTATTAGAGTACAAGTTAATGATTTATCAGAATTAGATTCATTACTTGAAGAAGAAGATTATAATAAAGTTATTTCAAAATAGATAGTTGTTTGGAAAAAATACAATTACTCTTGAAGAAAGAATGTTTAGGATTTGATTCATCAAATCCTTATTAGTTTTTAGTTTTTTTATAAAATTATTTTTTCTTAAAATTATAAAGCTACTAAAAATGTATTTTTTCTATTAAAATATAAATTATGTTGATAATTTTGAGGGATACCAAAAATGGAAATTTTAAAGAAACTTTTTAGAGACGAAGAAGGTCAAGGAATGGTAGAGTATGGTATTATAGTTGCTCTCATTGCTGTTGTAGTAATAGGTGCAGTTCAAACATTAGGAGCAAACACTAAAAGTACATTTGATCATGCAGCACAAACAATAGATGGACATATACCACCAGCAACACCTTAAATAATTATATCTGTTGTTTATTTTTCATTGGTCTTATATTTTTCTTTTTTTAAGTCTTTCAATAGCTGTTTATACAGACATAACAAAATATAAAATATATAACGTCCTTACTTTTCCAACAATTTTGTTAGGATGTATATTTTCTTTTTTTAATGGGGTAGGAATATTAGATAGTTTAGGCGGTTTTTCTGTCGCTTTTGTTATTGGCTTAATATTTTTTGCTACCAAAGGACTAAAAGGTGGAGATGTAAAGCTTATTTGTGCAGTTGGGGCATGGGTAGGCTTACAGTTTGTAGTTAATACCATCCTTTATATTCTTGTATGTGGTGGCATATTGTCCATTTTTTATTCAATAATCGGTGGTACATTCGTTGAAACTTCAAAAAAAGTGGGTAGGTTTTTCTCTGCTTTAATAACACCTGGAATGAATGCCAGATCTGAAATAGAAACTTCTATAAATAAGCCTGTTCCTTATGGGATAGCTATTTTTTTAGGAACTCTAATTTCTTTTTTACTTAGATAAAAATAATAAAATATTATAATATGTTCTATTTATTCATATAAAAATGTCAGAAATTAATGAAGAAAGAAAAATAAGTATTTATACTGCAACTTTTCTTGTCATTTCAACAATGATAGGAACAGGTGTTTTTACAACAACTGGTTACATGGTAAAATCGCTTGATTCTCCTAGTGCTATACTTTTTTCTTGGTTATTAGGTGGGGTTTTAGCTCTTTGTGGTGCATTATCTTATGCTGAGTTAGTAACGATGATGCCAAAAAATGGTGGAGAATATAATATTCTAAGCCAAGTATATAATAAAGCTGTTGGTTTTTGTTGTGCATGGATTTCATTGATAGTTGGCTTTGCTGCATCAATAGCATCTTCTTCAATTGCTTTTGGAATATATTTAAAAGATTTTTTACCATTTAGACCTGAAATAGCTTCTATTTCATTAATAATAATTTTATCTTTTATTCAAACCCTAAAAATAGAATCTAGTTCTAAATTCCAAGATTTATTTACTATAGGAAAAATAGCTTTAATATTATTTTTTATTTTTAGCGGTTTATTTTATGGTAATTATCATTCTTATAATGTAACTCAAAATGATCTTAATTATGTTTTATCACCTGTTTTTGCAGTAGGTCTTATTTATGTCTCTTATGCCTATAGTGGTTGGGAAGCAGCAGGATATATTGCAGGTGAAATTAAAAATCCCAATAAATCTTTACCATTATCTCTTATTATAGGAACTTCTATTGTTACAGCATTATATGTAGGTTTAAATTTTGTTTATTTATATATGATTCCTTATAAAATGATTTCTGGTGAAGCAGAAGTTGCTTCTATTACAGGTAAAATACTTTTTGGAGAGCTTGGCTCATCACTTTTGTCAATTATAATTTCTTTTGGTCTTATTTCTGCAATTGGAGCAATGATAATTTCAGGTTCAAGAATGTATCAAGCTATTGGAGAAGATTTTGAAAAACTTTCTTTTTTTTCAAAAAAAAATAAAAATAATATTCCTTCAAATGCAATTTATTTTCAAATGATTATTTCAATAATACTAGTTTTTTCTTCTGCCTTTGATACTTTATTAAAATATATTGGTTTTACGATATCAATATTTGCAGCGTTAAGTGTTTTAGGAGTAATAGTTATGAGAATAAAACAACCAAACTTAAATAGAACATATAAAACATTTGGTTATCCTTTTACTCCACTTATTTTTATTTTACTTTCTTTATGGATGATAATATATTCAATAATAGAAGAGCCTAAAATTGCATTTACAGGTTTAGGCACAATTCTTTTAGGTTTTGTAATATACAAATATCTTTTAAAAAAAGAAAATACTTAATTTTAGAGTCTAGCAACCTCTACTGGAGGAACATCAAAAAGACCTTCAATTGAAAGGTATCTTTCACCAGTATCATAACAGAAAGTAAGAACTGTATTACCTTTTTTTATTGTTCCATCAGATATTAGCTTATTAACAGCAGCTAATGAAGCTCCTGATGAAATACCAACTAAAACACCTTCTTTTGATGCTGATTTTTTTGTAAATTTAAATGCATCATCTTTAGATACTTGAACAATTCCATCTAATAAATCTACTTCCAAAATACTTGGTATAAATCCTGCACCAATTCCTTGAATCGGATGAGGAGAAGGAGCTCCACCACTTAGAACAGGAGATAGTTCTGGTTCTACTGCAAATATTTTTAAATTAGGAAATTTATTTTTAAGTATTTTTGCACAACCTGTAATATGACCACCTGTTCCAACACCTGTTACAAGAAAATCAAGACCTTCAGGAAAATCATTCAAAATTTCTTGTGCAGTAGTTTCCATATGAGCTTTTACATTAACTTTATTATCAAATTGCATTGGCATCCAAGAATTTTTATTTTCTTCTACCAATTTTTTAGCTTGTTCAATTGCCCCTTTCATTCCTTTTTCTCTTGGTGTAAGAACAAATTTTGCACCATAAGAAGCCATCAATTTTCTTCTTTCAATTGACATACTTTCAGGCATTACAAGTATAATTTCATAACCCTTTACTGCTGCAACCATTGCCAATCCTATACCTGTATTTCCAGAAGTAGGTTCAATAATTATAGTATCAGGGTTTAGTAAGCCTTTAGATTCTGCATCTTCTATCATAGCTAAAGCAATACGATCTTTTATGCTAGAGCCGGGATTATTTCTTTCTAATTTCATCCAAACATTATAATCAGCTTCAAATATGCTGTTTAATTTTAAGTGAGGTGTATTACCTATACTTTCAAGAATATTATTT
>JBBTGK010000082.1:0-10296 GCA_038060635.1 Cyanobacteriota bacterium
ATTACTCTCAATATAACGCAATTTCTGGATGGGATGTAATTTAAGGAATAAAAAAATAATGCAAAACATTGTAGTAGAAACTATAAAAAATAAAAAAGGAATAGATTGGGTACTAGAAAAATCTTTTGATGGTCTAAGAGTTGAAGTAAATGAATTAACTCATGAGTTTTCAAAAGAATATTTGGAATCTGAAGATATTTCCAAAGTTTTAAAAACTTTAATTACTAAAGCACTTAAACTTACAAGTATAGATAAATTTGAGCATCTTGATTGGAGAATAATTGCCTCAAGATTATTACTATTTTATTTATACAAAGAATCTATGGAAACAAGAGGAATAGAATATAATTATGAGAATCCTCCATATAATGGTTATTATGAATTTCTAAAAGAAGCAATAGCATCTAATCTTTATGATAACAAAATAACAGATGTTTATACAAAAGAACAAATAGAAGAAATTGCAGAAGAAATTAATTATAAATATGATTTAGATTTTGATTTTGCAGGAATGAATCTTTTATCAGAAAGATATTTAATAAAAAGAAACAGTAAGGTTTTTGAATTACCTCAAGATTTATTTTTAAGTGTAAGTCTGCTTTTAGCAATTCCAGAACCAGAAGAAACAAGAATGGAAATGGCAAAAAAGTTTTATCATGCGATTGCGTCAAGAAAAATTAGTTTAGCTACACCTATTATTCTTAATTTAAGAAAACCAAGCGGTAATTTATCATCTTGTTTTATTGGAGCGATGGATGATAGTTTGGATAGTATTTATTATACTCTTGACCAAATTGCACAAATAAGTAAAAATGCTGGAGGTTGTGGGGTTAATATCAGTAGAATAAGAGCTTCTGGTTCAAATATCAGAGAAGTAAAATCTGCTAGTTCTGGTGTAATGCCTTGGTTAAAATTAATCAACGATACAGGTATCGCAGTTAATCAACAAGGAGCAAGAGCTGGAGCAGTTACAGTAGCTTTAGATATCTGGCATTATGATATTGATGATTTTTTACATTGTCAAACAGAAAATGGAGATTTAAGAAAAAAAACATTCGATATTTTCCCTCAAATAGTTATTCCTGATTTATTTATGAGAAGAGTTGAAAATAACGAACTTTGGAGTCTTTTTGATCCAAATGAAGCTAAAGTTAAATATGGTATCCATTTAGCTGAATTATATGGAAAAGAATTTGAAGATAAATATACTTTTTTAGAAAAACAAGATCTTGACCTTGTAAAAAAAGTAAGTGCAAAAGAACTTTTCAAAACTTTCTTAAAAACTGTTGTAGAAACAGGTATGCCTTATGTAACATTTAAAGATACAATGAACAAATATAATCCCAATAAACATTGTGGAATGATTGGTAATGCAAACTTATGTACAGAATCTTTTTCTAATTTCAAGCCTTCAGATGTAAAAAGAAAAGTGATTGATGATAAATTAAAAATAATATCTAAAGAAGTTATTGCAGGAGAATTACATACTTGTAACTTAATAAGCTTAAATTTAGCTCTTATGGATAATTATGAAGAAGTTGATTATTATACAAGATTAAATGTAAGAATACTCGATAATACAATAGATATTTCAACGGCGCCAGTTCTTGAAGCATATAAACATAATCATGAATACAGAATTTTAGGTGTTGGTGCTATGGGTCTTGCAGATTGGTTAGTTAAAAATAAAAAGAATTATTCAAATGGAAATGATATTGTTTCTGCTCTTTTTGAAAGAATTGCTTATTCAGGAATTGATGAGTCAATTGATTTAGCTGAAAAAAGAGGAAAATATCCTAAATATGAGGGAAGTGATTGGGATAATGGCGTTATCATGGGTAAAGATGAAAAATGGTTTTTAGAAAATGAAACTTCATTAGGTTCTAATATTTGGCAACAACTAATTGGTAAATTAAAAACTCATGGTATTAGAAATGGTGGACTTTTTGCTATTGCTCCAAATACCAGTACCAGTTTATTAATGGGTGCAACAGCAAGTGTTTTACCTATTTTTAACAAATTTTTTATTGATAAAGCGAGTAAAGGAAGTGTCCCTGTTTGTCCTCCTTTTATGAGTCAAGAAACTTTTTGGTATTATCAAGAAAATAAAAACTTAGATCAAAACCTTATTATTAATATGATTTCAGAAATTCAAAGATGGACAGATCAAGGAATTAGTATGGAGTTATATTTAAATCTTAATTTGGATTTAAAAGCAAAAGACATTTATGACTTGTATATGAATGCTTGGAAAAAAGAATGTAAAACTGTTTATTATATTAGATCTATAGCTCTTAAAACAACTGATGAAGGTTGTATTAGTTGTGCTAATTAATTATAAATAGAATTACAGGATTATAAACCAATATTTACCTAGGGAATGCTTTAAAAGCATTCTCTTTTATTTATTTTAATTAAATTTTCATTTTCTCTTAAAAAGCATTTTTATTAAGATAATAAAACTTATAAAAAAGATTATTCCCATTAATGAAATTGCAGATAGTAAATAAAAACTTATTGATGATGTATAAGGAATTTCAAAGTTATCTTTATCTATATCTTTTAATTGCTCTTTTTCAAAAATTGGAATCTTAAAACTATCAATATCTTGAAAATATTTTTTGTAATCTTCTTTTATTTGTGAAAAATTAAAATTCTCATTTGATTTTTCATAACTAATAACTATATTATCTTCTCCATTTGGCTCTAAATTTTGAAAAGATTTTATTATTGTTTTAGATTTTTCATCATATTTCATATTTTTAGGAAAAATTGCTAAAATATCAGAAAAAGAAACATCATTCATAAGTTTTATATAAATATCACCTTTACCTATTTTATCTTTCCATGCTTTTCCTGATTCCAAGATATACGTAAATCCATTACTTTTTTTAGAATCATAACCTTGAGACAATTTTGCATAATGATTATCAGTTAAAAAATGAACAGTTATTTTAGTAAAAGATTTAGGTTTAAATTTTGTTTTCCAAACATACCATTTTTTTGAAGAATCTGGGGAAATAGTTTCATATTTATTTTCTTTATCATTTATTGAAATTTCTAAATTATATATTTGTCCTGTAACGATATTTTTTACGATTGGATTTTCAAAAACTTTATTTTCGGGATATCCAACATCAACTGATATTTCTTTATTAGAATCATTAAACATGTTATATTCGCCTTTTACTACAGAAAAGCCTTGATATAACATTACAACTACTTTTTCAGAGTCCATTCTGATATTTTTAGAAGCTATTTTAGTATTTTTATCAAAAATATTTATTGTATGACCTGATCCCGTATTCCAAAAAGCTGGCATACTTGCATTTGCATTAACTTGTTTTTGAAACATAAAAAAGAAAAATAAGATTAATATTTGATATAAAAATAATTTTTTCAATTTATTTCCTTTTAATTAAAATAATATTATCTATTTTTGATATAATTTCATTTATATTTGAAATATTTTCATTTTTATTACCATATCTTAATTCTTCATACATAGAAAGAAGCATTTTTAAATTATCTTTTAAATTATTTTCTATATCAGATAACTCAATATTTTCTTTTATTTCAGAATAAGTCATATTTTCATTGTATTTAAACTCAATATTTAATAATATTTTATTTATTTTATTTGAAATTAGCTGAATATCTTTTGAAATATCATATATATCTAGTTTTTGTCCTTTTTTAAATGTTTTCAATATAGAAAGAATTATAATCAAAAATATCAAAACAATTACAACAAAAAAAATAGCTTTTATTAAAAATTCTAATGTAAAAATTTCATTTGATTTATTTTTATATGTTTTAAAATATAGTTCTAATTTATCAAAAAAACTAAGACCTAAATTAGTTTGCTTAAACATTTGTTGTATAGGTGTTGGATCAAATTTTACCCATAAATTATTTTTTTCATCATAAACTTCAACCCAAGCGTGAGCATCTTTTTCACGAACAATATATCCTTTTATATAACTGTCATATTCTTGAGTTAAATAACCGCCTATTACATTTGATGGAATATTTAAACTTCTTAGCATTAAAACCATAGCAGAAGAAAAATGAGAACAAAAGCCAATTTTTTTATCAAAAATAAAATCTATAATAGGTTCTTTATTGGGATTAAAACTTACATCAAGTGAGTATTTAAAATTATTTTGAAAAAATTGTTGTATTAACTTTGCTTTTTCAATATTATTTTTAGCTCCTTTTGTTATTTCAAATGATTTTTTTTCTAAAATATCTTTTAAGTAATTATCTAACAAAAGAGAGTCTCCTACTAGCCTTTTATTAGATTTAAATAAATAATTATCATTTCCATAAAAGTAAAAATTACTAAGATTATTTTTATTTTCCAAAGTATAAAAATTATTTAATTCATTGTCTTTATTTACTTTAAAAGCCTTTGCATAATAAGGAAGTGGTATAAAAAAATCTTTTTTTTGTATAAATTCTAATTTACCTTCAGATAAAATATCTTCTTTTTCTAAATCTTTTGCAGTTATAAAATCAAAAGAAGAATATTGTTTTTTATTAATTTCAAAATTATAAGCGTCCACTTTCTTTTGAGTTATATTACCCCATTTACTATTTTGATATACATTAAAAACTTGTGCTTTTAGATAATCTATTTTTTTATCCGAATAAACAATCATTACAGGATTATTTGATAATTTTAGGTTTACATGTGATTTTATTTCAAAATCACTAGATAAACCAACAGAAGAAGAAGGGCTATCTTTACTACTTATCCAATCCATTAGTTCTTGATTTAATTTTTTTTCTAAGGCAAATAAACCTTTATTAAATGATAATGTTAATAATGAAACTAATATAATAGATGTAAAAATAGTTATAATATTTATTTTTGATATTTTTTTTGATGATTTAAGAAGTAAAAATATTATAAATAATGGTATTGAAGAATAAACAATATAATAATATAAATTATTTTCTTCAAATTGAGAATTGTTACCAGAAAATAAAATACTTAAAAAGCATATAAATGAAATAAGAATGGGCATGAATTTATTTTGTTCGTAATACCATAAACAAGCTATAAGATACATCATAGATAATCCCATTACATGCGGACCATTTCCTGCTGAAAGCTCCGTAATAATAAAGCTATGTGAAAGCATTGCCATTCCAAAAATTATCAATGTATAAATAGTTGTTTTTATTGAATTTTTTTTAAATTGAAAATTATTAAAATATGAAAATAAGACTAAAAATAGTGGTATTAAGCCAGATATGACAAGTTTACTTGTTATTGAGCAGGAAACTAAAGCAGGAATAAAAAGCAAAAACAGGCTAGGATCAGCTCTTTTTATCTTAACCAAGGATTATATTTTTGCTCAGTTTGATAAGTCATAGCTTTTGGTGGAGAAGTATCCTGAAATGTTGATAAAACAGGTGAAGCTATTTCTGCAACAGTGCTAACAATAGCTGCAGGTGGGTAAAAATAAGAGACTATTTTCGATACCATTCCAATACCTGAAAAGAAATCTTTTAAACCACTTAAAGCTTTTTGACCAGCAGAAGGAGGTTGAGTATATCGTGTAGAAACAAAAGTTCCCACTCTATTAAAAGAATCATTAGGTAATCCAGGTGTAGAAGTAGATACATAAGCTTGATGATAATTAGCCATTTGATTTATACCATTATTGGCATAAACTTGTTCAAATGCTTGGGCTGCATTGTAGCTTTGACTCCCACCTGCATAAGGTTGTTGAGGAGGATAGTATCCTTGAGTTTCCATATACCCTTACTCTTAAAAAAATATTATACTTATAGTTATACTACAAATTCTTAAAAACTTTCCACTAAAAAGAAAAGTTTAGCTCAAATTTAACTTTTCTTATTTATATACCCTTTGTTGTATTAAAAACTTTATAGCCGTTCTGTCTTCATTATTTATTTTTACATCAACAAAAGCTGGAATGCAAACAAGTTCTATTCCAGATGGAGCCATGTATCCTCTTGCAATTGCAATTGATTTTACAGATTGATTGACCGCACCTGCACCGATTGCTTGAAGTTCACAAGAACCTTTTTCTCTTATCATTCCTGCTATCGCACCTGCAACGGACGCAGGATTAGATGCTGATGCAACTTGAAGTAGAGGCGAACCATTGGGCTTTTTTAATTGTTCCTCATGATGTGAGTCATCTGATTTTTTTGATTGATTATCATATTGTGGCGTATTATTAACGTCCATATTCAATACCTCTCTTTTACTAAAACATTTATATTGTTTAAACTATTATTTATAAGCTATGTAACAGATAACAAGAAGCATATATAAAAATTTATATACTACTAATGCTAATTATAGCATAAGTTTTAAGTTTTTTGACAGCTTGATTACACATACATAGTTAATTAAATGAAAAAAATATGTACTTAATTTTTTCTAAAAATAAAAAATAAAGAAACTCCAAATGGAAAACTAAATATATTTAGAAATTTTCGCTCTAAATTGAAAATAAAGAAAAGGATTTTATTTACGATACTTTCATTTTTTATAACAGTAAAATCTGAACCAGCACCACTTCTAATAAGTTTTTTTGGTATTATTTTTGATAAAAGTCTAAAAATTAAAATAGGTGGAAAAAGAAAGGTATTAAAGTAAGATTTTTTAACTATAGCTCCTTCTATTTGAGTAAATAATGATAAAACTTGTTTCATTAAATATCTTCTATAATGATGATTTACATCATCGTGTTCACTCCATAAAATCATAAAAGTAGGAACAGTAATAAAAATTAGACTATTATTTTTACAAACACGGTTAAGTTCTTTAATTGCCTTAATATCGTCTTCAACATGCTCTATAACATCAAAAGCACAAACCAGATCAAACTCATTATCATTAAAAGGTAAGTCTAAAATTGAAGCGTTTACTATATCAATCTTTATTTTATTTTGTGTAAAATTTATACAATCCTGATCATATTCAACAGAAGTAACTTCTCCAAATTTAGCTAATATCTCACTTGTCCTACCTGTTGCAGTACCAACATTTAATATTTTTAATTTTGAATTTTTAGAGGCATATTTTTTTATAAGATCTTGGATAATTTCAAGCCTTATTTTAAACCACCAATGATTTCTTTCAAGAAAAAAATATTCTTCATAGTAGTTTTTATCCATTTTTATACTCTTTTTCCAAAATTTCACCATTTAATACATATAAAGGTCGTCCTTTTACTTGAAAAAAGATTCTTAATACATATTCACCTATAATACCTAATGAAACAAGTTGAACGCCACTAAATAAAATTATGGTAAAAAGAAGTGCTGTAAAACCTTCTGGAACAGTACCAAAAAAGATTTTTTTTGAAATGGTAACAGCTAAATAAATTATTGAGAGTGAAACTGTTATAAAACCTAAATTTGTTATAAATTTTATTGGAAACTCACTGAAATTAAAAACCCCATTGTATGCTAATTTAAATAACATCTTAAAAGTATATTTTGATTCACCAGCAATTCTTTCTTCTCTTTCATATTCTATACCAATTTGTTTAAAACCAATCCAAGTTCTCATTCCTCTTATAAAACGACTTTCTTCAGGCATTTTTTTAAGAACATCTACAATTTTTCTACTCATTAATGAAAAATCGCCACTATCAAGAGGTATTTCTATATAAGAAATAGATTTTAATATTCTATAAAACAAAAAATAGCAAGTTTTTTTAATTATGTTTTCTTTTCTTTTTTTTCTTACTGCATAAACAACATCATAACCTTTTTCATAATATTCATAAAATTTAGTTAAAAGTTCAGGTGGGTCTTGAAGATCGCCATCTATTACCATAATAGCGTTTTTAGCTATTGCTATATCCAAACCAGCTGTTAAAGCTATTTGATGCCCATAATTTCTTGATAAAAATAAGCAATGATATCTTTTATCAGAAAAAGCTAATGAACGCATAAGTTCAGCTGTGTTATCTTTACTTCCATCATCTATTAAAACGAATTCTAAAGATAAATTAGTACTATCATCTAATTTATTTAATCTTTCAACTAAAAAAGGTAAAGTTTTACTTTCATTATATAATGGTATTACTATTGAGACTTCAATAAAATCTTTCTTTTCCATACTTCCCATCCACAATTATCAAAAAACACCTTTTCCCAATCTTGTCCATATTTATCGGTAACTTTATCTTTATTTTCAAACAAAGTATAAAACTCTTTTATTTTATCAAAGTTTTTTGTATCTTGTTTTATATAATGAGTTGCTTCTTTGCTAGAAGTATATCTTGAATAATATTTTTTTGATAAAACTAATACATCTGCTTCATTAGGAACAATATCATCAAAAGTTTTAAACCAACTATTTTTAATCCATCCTAATTGTGCATTAAAAGGAACATAAGGGTCAACATGAGTTTTTAGTTTATTTATTTGAAAAGATTTAACCATATTATATAAAGTTTTTGCTTCTTCTTTACATACTAAATTTGCATCATATTCTTTAGAAACAGCATTAGGAATATATTTAATAATTAAAAGAGATATAATTAATGTTATTGGAATAAAAATATTACTATTAGTTTTAAAATGAATAATTTCTTTATTAATTAAGTATTTTTTTAAATTTATTAATAAAAAAGTAGTAAAAATAATAAATGCTGTAACTACAGGTAATGTGTAGTGTTCATGAGGTGAAGTTATATTTCGAGAAAGTAAAAAACAAAATGGAACAAAACTAAGAACAAATATTTTTATGATATTAGTTATTTTAACCTCGTTTTCATTTTTTTCTGAAAAAAATGCAACTAGTAAAAAAATAAAAGGTAAAAATATTATATATTGATTGTATAAAAGTTCCCACCATTCATTAAATGATTCACTTGTAGGTGCAATAGAGTAAGCTGATTGATATTTTATAAAATTATACAAAGCAACAAACTCAAAATTTTGAGGAAATCCAGATATAAAATAGGTTATAAAAAGAGTACTAAAAAATTTAATAGAATCTGATATATTTTCTTTTATTTCTTCTTTTTTAAGTGGTAAAAATAATAAGGCTAATGCTGGTAAAAAGAATAAAGCAGATAGCTTTACTGAAAGAGCTAGCCCCCAAACAAAACCAGACAAAATAACAAGTATATTTTTATTTTTTTTGCTATTATCTTTATAATTCTCTTCTTCAGTTATTATTTCATCTTTTTTAACTTTATTTGATATAAGTTTTATTGATAAAAACATTCCTAAACAAATAAAAAAACACAATAATAAATCTGGGTGAACACCAAAAATTTTTGACATCCAATATTTATTAGTCATAAAAATTGTATTTATAAGTATCATAGAAATTAAAATTTGATTTATATTTTTTGTTATTAAAAAAGAAAATAAAAAACTTATACCATAAATACTAAGTAATGAGACATACATTAAAGTAAAATGATGATTTTTATCTGATTCTTCAGAAAATAAATTATTATTAGATGTACTTTTGTTTAAAGGATTAAATCTTTCTAAGGTATTTGAAATTCTAAAATATAAGTTTCCGTAATTATAATATTTATTGTCAACTGTCCAATAAGAAGTTTGAGATAATCTTATTCCATTTGCAGCATCATTATCTTTAGCATAAATAATAGGCCATATTTCGACTGTTTGAGAAACAGAATTTGAAAAAAAAGAAAATTGAGTAAAAAAAACTAATACTAAAGTGAAGAAAAGAACTTTTGATATATTGTTATTTTTCATATTTTCAGAATATTCTTCTTTATCTTCCATTAAATTTTTCCATTACTAATATTCAAGAACTTATATTATATGATAATGTGATATAATTTCACAGTTATTTTAAAAATTTGAGAAAAATAAAATATGTCAAAAAAAATTACATTAGAACTCAAAGATAGAACTGATGAAATACTTGAGATATTATCAAAAAAAACTAGTAGAACAAAAGATGACTTAGTTGAAGAAGCATTAGATATGCTTTTTGAAGAATATAAAGAATCTATACTAGATACCTAATTAATTAATTGAGAAAAATACTATCTTTACTAAAATTCCAACTAAAAGTTCTTTCTGCTTATTTCAGAAACCCTAGATGGAATTTAGCCAAAATAAAAGAATTTTTTACTTATTTTGCTTATTATTTTTTAAATCTATGTTATTCTACTATAATTATAGCTTATGAGAGTAATTGGCTAAGAAAAAATAAAGTTCTTCAAGAAGTAGATAAACAACTTTCTATTTTATATCAAGATAATAATCAATTTTGGGTTTCTTTATTGGCAAGTTATAAACAACAAA
>JBBTGK010000083.1:0-6882 GCA_038060635.1 Cyanobacteriota bacterium
GATTTGGTTGAATTAACCTAATAAATTTTATTTCAGTTGATTTATCGTGTAAAATCACAGAAAATCTATTCCAGATAGCACCTTTAGCAGATTTCATTCTTGGAGCACCATAAACTTCTATGGCTTTATCGATAACATCGCCTATTTTTAAACCTTGAGTTGTCTTATTTTTATATTTTTCAGTAAATTCTATTTCATTTATAATATCTTCTTCATTGAAGAAAAAATTAACTCCTAAATCGGTATAATAAAAAATTGATTCTTGAAGATTATTATCATAACTAACTTTACTTACTGTTTTCATTCTTTCAACTACTTCATCTTTTTTAGTACTACCAACAAATAAACCTAAAATACAAGAACTTTCAATATTTATTGCTAAAGAGGTTTCACTAATATTTTCCATTGCTTTTTGCATGATTTCAGATTCTTTTCTTACTAATCCTGTACCAGCATTTGGATCAGCTTTTACTTGTTGATTCATCATTTGTTGCATTAGAATTGCAGCTTGTGATTTCATTGACCATTCTGATTTATCTTCATTTTGTTGTGGTTGAGTCGCTCCCATCATTTGTTGCATTAAAGCCATAGCATCTGGAGGCATTCCATTTGCCATACTTGCCATCATAGAAGGATCTATTACAATTTTTTTTACACCTTCATTTTCAGTAAACTGATCAACAAACCTAGTTGCCACGGTTTTAGGTGGTGCATAGTGAATATCTGGTAAACCTATCATTAAAAACCCTCAGAAATATTAAAAAACATTTAACTTAATAATTATATCAGAATTGACTATATAAAAGTAAGCTAATTTATTGTAAAATATTCCTATGAAATCTAAGATTTTTTTATTATCTATTTTATTTGTTTTGTCCTCTTGTTATTCTGAGGAGCCAGATCCTGTTTCTGAAGCACCTATTGAAACTAAGATTGAAGTAGTTACCCCCAAAATTATTCCTTCACAAAAACCTGTTATTTCTGTAAAAAATAAGGATAAAGAGGTTATTCCTACTAAAACTACGAAATTAAAAGTACCTGTTGTTACTAAAAAAAATACTAACCCAAATAAAGTTGTAAAGCCGACTCCAACGCCGACTCCACCTAAGATAGTTTCTCTTGATGATTTATCAAAAACAGTTTATTCAAAATTTTTACTAAAAATAAAAAATCTTCAATCTATGAAGTGTAATATAAGAAACTTTATCAAAGGAAATTATTTCCAAAAACAATATATTCCTGATGCAAAAACAGCTACTTCGGTTATGGAAATTGTTTTTCAACGACCAAGAAAAATGAGAGCTAGAATAAAAGAAGCTCCTGCTAGTCCTACACTATTAGATACAAGACTTCTTTATGAAGGTGGAGAAAATGTTAAAATAAAAGTACCAGGTATTTTAGGTCTTTTTACTTTTACTTTTCCAGTAGATAAACCTGAATTAACTGGTTATAGAGGTTACTCAATAAAAGATTTAGACATTGTTTCGTTAGAAGCAAGATTAGATAATCCTCAAGCAAAAGTAAAATTATTAGGAACATCTAAAGTAGATGGTTATGATACCTATGTTATTGAAGTAAAAAATATAAAATATATGGATGAAAAAATAACTAATGAAATTTTCAATGTAAAAAAAAGTGATTATTCATTATTATCACATGAGATGTTTGAAAATGATGAAATGGTTTTTAGTAATAAATATGAAAGTTTTATCTATGATTCACCTACATCAGATGCTGATTTTAAAATATAATATTAAAACAAATATAAAATTATGATAGATACAAATAAATATTCAATAGAAAAAATAACTTTAAGTGCCAAAGAAACTATGGGAGAACATTTAGGGATAGAAATAACTGAAATTGGAACTGATTTTTTATCTGGCAAAATGCCTGTAGATCATAGAACTATACAACCAGCTGGGATTTTACATGGTGGAGCTTCTGTAGTTTTGGCAGAAACATTGGGAAGTATTGCTGGTAATTGTTCTGTAGATTCTGAAAAATATTATTGTGTTGGTTTAGAAATTAATGCAAATCATATAAGACCAGTAAAAAGTGGTAATTGGGTTTTTGGAACGGCAAAAGCTATTCATATTGGTAAAAAAACTCATATATGGGAAATAAATATAAAAAATCAAGAAGATAAATTAGTATGTGTAAGTAGATTAACTTTATCTGTTATCGAAAAAACTTAAACTTCAAATCAATTATAGATATTGATTTTACTTATAGTTAAGATAAGATTAAAAAAAGTTTAATAAAATGCTTGACAAGTTAATTTTTAAATGCTAAGATATATTCATGGTTAAGGAACGAAATCGGAAGCCGAAAAAGTAAAAAGCTTGAAAGCACTAGCTGAGGTTCAAGTAAAAAGCTTAGGGGTAATAAGATGTAGGCAAAATTTGGGAGACCAAGTTAACGCTGGAAACCATCCATACGTAGGCTAGTAGGAGTTATTAGATGGCAATCTTAACGGAGAGCAGGAAATAACCACCGAAATCAAGATGCGAAAGCGGTTGAGATGTGTGAGGCTCTAAGCATCGCAAGATGAAAAAGAGTGAGGTCGGACCAATACCGACCAGACAGTAACCGCTCGAAAGAGTTGAGTGAAGTGGTGTCGATGTTCGGAACAACGTAAGTTCGTTCATGAATAGAAAAGGGAGGGAGTATCGTAACCTCGATTAAGTTTTAGCTCTAACTGAGAAGTGAAAGTTAAACGAAGTCAAAAATAAGCCGTAAGGCAAGTAGCGAAGGTTTGTTGGTGTAGCCTGATTTTTGAGTATTTTTACTTTAGACGGTAATAAGAAAGAAATCGAAATGTTCGTAAGGATGTAGATCACTTGTTGCGTAAGGATAGCAGCAATAGTTAAGTAGATTAGTTCGAGAGAGCGAAGTCGAAAAGAACTGTAATTTCTTAGAGGTGTTAAAGCTTCAAAAGAAATGTCCCTACCTTAAATGTAAGACGCTTCTTTTTACATAAAAAAGGTAACTCTGGTAGAGTGAAGAAGGTGTGAGACCTTTATGCTACGTAAGTAGAAAAATCAAGAGGGTGTTACACCTCTATAAAAACGTGAGGAATGTTACGATCCAAGGCTTTGCCTGAACAATGTAACTATCGTTAGCGAACAGAACTGCCAAACGGCAGATTCTGTACAGTTAATGTGATCCTAATCAAAAAAAAATCCCCGACTTTAAATATTTTCTAGTTTTAGTTACATTTTTAAATAGAATCGTTCTGATTAGTAAATATATAAAAGATTTATCAGTTTAAAGTCCTAATTCTATACCTTGATCTTTTATGTCTCAATATAAAATAAAATTTTAATGAAAAAAAATATCACTTTAAAAAAAGATGTGATTGATGCAATGCCTAGACTCGACAGTAATAAAGATAGATCCAAAATAACTGAAATATATTATAGCAATTTACTTACTTAACTTAATTATTCTCTCAGTACTTTGAGATTTATTAAAAAACTTTTTCTATTTTTACTTTAATAATTCCCTTTTCCAAAGAAGCTAATTGTTTAAAAGCTTTTTTAGAAAGATCTAACTCACAATTACATTTATCTGTTACAGTAACTTTTACGGATTTTTTTCCATTTTTTACAATTAATTTTGTTCCTAATGGAAATCTGCTCGATGCTGCTGTTAAATTATTTTGATTAAATATTTTACCATTTGCCATTAATTGACCATGAAAAAAATCATTATAAAATGTTGCTGTTAAAATTAATGGTAAGAGAAATTTTTTTAATTCCAAATCCTATTAGCCTCTTTATATACTATAAATATAGTATTTTACCATGGAATAGGGTTTTAAGGATATTTTGAGAATAAACTAAGATAAAATATTATCTTTTCTATGGAGATAATCTAAAAAAATCCCAACCTGTTTCATTTTTTTCAAAAGTGATTCTATCGTGTAATCGACTTGTTCTACCTTGCCAAAATTCAAAATAATTAGGTTTTATAATATAACCACCCCAATTTTCTGGAAATGGAATTTCTTTATCTTTATAAAAATTTTCTAGTTCTAAATATTTATCATCTAACTCTTTTCTACTTGAAAGTTTTGCACTTTGTTTTGAAACCAAAGCTCCTATTTGACTTTCTCTTGGTCTCATTCTAAAATATTCTTCTGATTTATCTTTAGCTATTTTTTCAATAACACCTTCTATTCTTATTTGTCTTTGCATTTCACCCCAAAAAAAGTTTATGGCTACATTTGTATTTTCAACAATTTGGCTTGCTTTTTTACTTTCATAATTAGTAAAAAAAGTAAACCCTACATCACTAAATTCTTTTAATAAAATAATTCTTGAAGATAGTTTTCCTGTTTTATCACAAGAAGCTAAATTAAAAGCGTTTGGTTCAAATATTTTAAAAATTTCTGCTTCTTTAAACCATTTTTCAAATTGCTTAAAAGGATTTTTTTCCAAATTTTCTTCTAATAATTCATTAGAAGTGTAATCTTTTCTATAATCAAAAAGTTCCATAATCATTATGCCTACAAAATTTCATTAATCATCTTAATTTTAAATGATTTTATTATAATATTATCATATCTATTGAGAAATTTTATATTAATATTAAAAAATACGTTATTAAAAATAATATTAAACTATACAGGTGAAAAAACTATTTCAAGCGAATTAAAAAACATAAAATTCTTTTTTAAAGTAAGTTTTACTTCTGTTCTGTCTTTTTTCCAAGTAGCCGATATAACTTGATTTTCATCTAAAACAACTTTCAAAAAACTATTGTAATTATCTGGTGTCATAGCATCAATTTCTGGATTTGAATCAAGTATTGCTTTACCGTATTCCTTCATAAATTTTTTTCTTATTTTAGAAATATCTGTCATAATTTCTTCATTAGAAGAATATTTTTTAGTTACATTATAGCTAACTTTTACAAATTTATCTTTTTTAAGAAAAAAAGTAACTTCAGATTCAATTCCTAATAAATCATCATCAAAAACTATTCTTTCAGAATCTTTTGTTTTTGGTTGTTTTTTAGTTGATTCAAGTATTTTATCAGAGGTTTCCCACCAATTAAGAGTTCCAAAATCTTTTTTTATTTCTTTTTTCTTTTCTGGAGTTACTTTAGTATTAGGTTTTGTATTAACAGTTTCTTTTGAAAAAGCATTATTAGAAATAAAAAAAAGAAAAGCGAATATAATAATAATATTATTATTTATATACATAATATGGAACCAAATTTTTCATAACTTTTTGAGTAACTTCATCTATAAGTCTTTCTTTTATTACAGAATAAACTTTAGAATCATTTTTATTGTAATCTAAAACTGATGTTTGGCTATTTTCTTCAAATTGAACATTTTGAAAATCATCAATATTTTGACTCCAAATCTTTTTACCATCAAGATCAAAAAAACTAAGACTTCCAACTAATGAAACTTGATAACGGATTAAAGTTCTTAAATTATTACTATCATTTCTATATAAAACATTTGCGTCTGAGTAAAGAGGTGTAACAGGATTATCAATATATTTTGTTTCTAAAAAACTATCCAAATTACCCATTATTATTAAAGAAGAATTATTTTTTTCTAAAATACTTTTTAGATTTTCAGGGGTAACTTTATCTGAATCAGTATATCGCTTAATTTTTATATTATTTATATTATCAAAACTTTTATAGATAGAATTTTCTACAGATGTTTTAAAGGTTTCTGGTATTTTTATTTTTTTATCTTTAATATCAAAACCAACAAAAAGAATATTTTTACTTTGATATTTTTTGAAATTAAAATCTGGATCAATAGATATCATTTCTTTTGGTACACAAGATAAAAGTGTAAAAATTGATATAAGTGGTAAAAGTTTTATAGTTTTAATCATTTTTTTGTGTATTTAAAAAGTAAATCTTTATAATCATTTTCTATTTTTAACTTAACATGAATTTCAATATCTTTAGTATTTTTTTCTAGTCTGAAAAAAGGAATATACGAAGAGTATTCTGTTTCTTCAGTTATTATTCTATCTCTTGCAATTGTTCTTATAACTTCTCCAAGAGCAGTGGATTGATCTATTAGCATTTCTTGATTTTTAACTGCAAAAGAAGGCCAAAGGGACTTAAAAAAATCAATATTTAGTGGTTTAAGCTCTTTTTTTTCTGATAAATCTTTTAGAATAACATTACTGGTATCAAAAGTAACTTGCTTTTTTGTTTTATTATCTATTTTAAGGTTTATCAAAGCTGTTTTTCTTGAATATGGTATTACAAAACGACTAATACTTCCATTCAAATTTTTTGAAGTTTCTAATGGATAAGCATTTCCAATCCATTCTAAAGATACGACTAATCCATCTTCTATTTTTTTAGAAACTATTTTTTCTTTTATATTATCAGAAGAAAAAAATGATTGAGAATCAGGAAAATCTGGAGAAAGAGTATAAGAACCAAACAAAGAACAATTTGTTAGTAAAAAAAGGCTAAAACAAACTAATAATTTTTTCATTTATTGAACTCTTTTTTGTAGTTCTTTTTTATCAATAACAACTATCTTATTTTTATCTATTTCTAATAAACCTTCATCTTGAAAGTCCATTATTACTCTTGTAAAAGTTTCTCTTGAAGTTCCTGCAATATTTGCAAAATCTTGTCTAGTCATATTGTGGTTTATAACCACTTTCAAATTATCTTTTACACCAATTTCATCAGCAAGATTATTTATTGTTCTTGCGACTCTTCCAGTTGCGGTAAGAAAAGCTAAACTTTCAACATGTTTATCTGCGTGTCTTAGTCTTTTGCATAAAACATACATAATCTTAATAATCATTTCAGGATTATCTTTGAGAATTTTATGAAACTCATCTCTATTTAATGTAACGGTTTTTACATCAGATAAAG
>JBBTGK010000084.1:0-12158 GCA_038060635.1 Cyanobacteriota bacterium
TGTTTTATTATGGCTTTTATATTCATGTTCTATCATAATATATATTTTTACTACCATAATTTATTTGTGTCAATAGATTTTAAGGGGGTTTAGCCAGGGCTATTTAATTTTCATAGTTAATAAAGGTAAAGCCAATATAGGGTTTGAAGCATAGAATTTATTAGCTTTAGAAATGTTAACAAATCCATCAAACCTGATTAAACCTATAGCAATATTTCTAAATAAAGCCATAAATTCTGCTATTTTAGAATCTTTAACCTGACTTCTATCCTCATCATAGGTTACATCTCTAACCCAATGAGAACGATTTTCTATCGACCAATGACTTCTTAACATTGAAAATATACTTTTAGCATCAGCTTTTGCTTTTGATAAACTACTTAAACCAAAAATTTTTTCATAGGTTTCTTTACCATTCCTCTTTATCCATCTTTCAACCATAAATACTTGTTGGACTCCTTCAAATTCAATAATATCTTTTGATTCTGTAATAGTTATTTTTCTTGTTTCTATTCTTCCATGACCTTTATCATTTTCAATATAACTTTCTGTAATTACATAATTTTCATCTGAATATACTAAAAGTTCTATATCTTCTTTTAAAAATGCTTGATTATCTTTTGCTACCATTATATAATCGCCTTTATTTGATACTATTTTCTTTGCTATTGCTTTTTGAGTTAACAAAGCATCCATTGTAAATATTTTTCCTTCTATTGTTATTCCTTTTAAAAGTTCTATTACTCCTGTTATTTCATTTGTTTTTGTTTCTACTGGATTTTGATATAGTGTTATTCCTAATCTATTTACAAATGCTGATAGTAAATGATTGTATTTGCCTCCTTGTTTTTTTGTTCCCCTCAATGTTTTTCCATCTATTGATATAACTTCTGTTTTATCCAAAAAACTTTCTACCCATTCGCTTATAACCTTTTCAAAATTTTTTATCCCAACTCTTTTTAATACATTGAAAAAAGTAGATGCACATGGTGTATTTTTTCCTCTAAAATCTAATACATCTAGCAATTTTTCTTTATAGTTTTTACAAAACTCTGAAAAGCCTGAATAGTTTTTGTATCCACATATTGTTGCTATAAAACAACAACTGAGTAACGGAATTAAATCATATCTTTTTCCTTGATTTTTTCTTGGGTCTTCTAGCTTTTCTAAATAGGTAATTAACGGTATCATATTAATTGTGTTCTTTTCAATAATTCTAAAAATTGTATTATTGAAATTTTATTATATTATTTGTAACGAAATATTACTTTTAAATCACCCTAGGGGTTTAGCACCCCCTTAACAACCCCTGCGACCTCGGACTGAAGTACCGAGGAATTCTTTAGATTAAAGGTTGAAATGAGTTATCACAAACGTTTGCTGTTTTTATATCATAATCGACTATTAATCCAAATTTATTTAATATTGGACATACTTTTACTCCTACTACCCATCTATGATTTGATTTCCCCTTTTTACCTATTTGATTTTTTGTTCTATTTTCTCTTCTGGGATGAATCAATTCTAGTACATAGCTATCTGCTACTCCAAATATTGTTTCTATTGACATAAATTCTTTCATCAAATCACTGAATGTATTCATTAACCTAAATAAATTTGTTCTATCTGGTATTTTCGGAAAAAACTTCTTGTAATTATTTGATAACCATCTATAAAATGCTCTTCCCTTAAATCCTTTTATTGAAAATAATAAACCTATTGTTATTATCTCTGAGTGGCTTAAACTCCTTTGTTTATGTGATTTATTTAATATTTTAATTGGTAAATTATTATCTACTATATAGTACAATTCTATGATAAAATTTTCTGTATTCATGTTTTTTCTCCAATTTTATTTTTAATATATTTTGGAGAATACTTTATTTTTTGATTATTTTCAAACTCTTATAAATTTAGACCCGCACCAATGGTTAAATACTCTCAATAAATAGTTCTAAAATGTTAATTATTTTTTGAGAGAATAAATAATTTTTTTAGTAGTAAATAAAATTTCGAATATTTATAATTAGAGATTGAGTAAAAAAGCAATGTTTTAACATTAGTATTCTTTTTTTTATAAAATTATAATTATAAAAATTTGCAAAATTAATTAAAATAATTTTCTTTTTATTATCAATATTGTCAAATGAATCTAATATTAATTTTACTTGTTCATGTTTCATTTTGCTATCTTTTAAAAATAATTTTCTTTTTTCTTTAAAATTTAATAAAAAAATAAAAAAATTTTTATTAAATTTATCATTTTTACTAATTCCTATTGTATTATTTTCATGAATTCTATATAGGATAGTTTGTTCATTAATAAAAAAACTTTTACCAAATATATTTACCAGAAGTGTTACCCAGAGATCATGCATAAAGACACCTTTATTTGGATATTTTACTATAAAATCTCTTAATTTTTTATTTATCATCATTGTACATCCAGCACCAGATGAATGAATCAATATTTGACCTAATTTATTCTGTTTAGATGGTGATAAGTTTATACTTTTATAGTATGAATTATGAATAGTTTCTTTTTTATAATCAACTACTTTTAAGTCTGTATGAATAGATATTGGTATATTTAGGTTATTTTTTTCTTCAATTAACATTTTATTTAAGGTTAATTCTATTTTATTTTCCAACCAAAAATCATCTTGATCTGAAAACATAATATAATCACTAGTAGATAATTTTACAAGATTCAAAAAATTGTAACAAGCCCCTAATTTATTTAAATTATCTTTTATAATAAATATTTTTTCTGGATATTTATTGGAATAAGTATTTAAAATTTCCAAAGTTTTATCTGTTGAACAATCGTCCCTTATCAATAGTTCCCAATTTATATAAGTTTGATTTAATATTGAGTCTAATTGTTCCTCAAGGTATTTTTCGCCATTGTATGTAGCCATTAGGATTTGAATTTTATTAATAGTCATTTTTTGAAACTATAGATAAAAATTGTAAATATCTAGTATCATCTATAAAATTAAATAAAAGAAAATTTAAAAGTTCAAATTTTCTTGACCTTAAAGGATTTATACCTTGTATTTTTATTATTTTATAATCTAACTCTTCGAACATTTTTATGATTGAATTTTTTGTAAAAAATCGTAAATGTGTTTTATCAAGAATACCATCACTAACATAATCAAAATTTTTATTTATCACAAGATTCTTCAAAACATAATAATGCCTTAAATTAGGTATAGAGGATATAATAATTGATTTTTTATCATAAAGATTTTCTTTAATTTTTAACAAAATAGAATAAGGATCTACTAAATGTTCAAGAACATCATTAAAAAAAATACAGTCAAAATAATTTTTTGGAAGTTTATCTATCATATCATTAATATCACCAAATAAAACCTTATCTATTTTTTTTGCTGAAATTATAGATGATTTTTCATTTATTTCTATTCCCCAAACTTCAGCATTAAACTTATTTTTAATTTTTTCTGCAAAAAAACCTTCTCCACATCCAATATCCAATACTCTTTTTATTGGAAATGGAATTGAATCTATTATTTCATTTCTTTCATGTTTGTAATAATTAATCATTAAAATATCGTTTCATAAAATTTTTTATAATTATATTTTACACAAAAAAATTTGATAATAAATTTTTTTTTCGTATAATTCAGTATATAAATTTTTTTTTGGCTTAATTTTTTATGAAAGAAGTAAAAGTTCTTGCTTTTTATCTACCTCAGTTCCATGAAATTCTTGAAAATAATAAATGGTGGGGTGATGGTTTTACAGAGTGGACAAATACAAAAAAATCTAAACCTTTATTTAAAAATCATTATCAGCCAAGAATACCTGATAATGAAAAATATTATAATTTACTAAATGATAACGATAGATTATGGCAAATTAATATAGCTAAAAAATATGGTTTATCTGGTTTTGTTTATTATCATTATTGGTTTAAAGGTAAAATGCTTTTAGAAAAACCAGCTGAGCTTTTATTAGAAAATAAATCAATTGATTTTCCTTTTTGTTTTGCATGGGCAAATGAGACGTGGTCAAGAACTTGGTATGGGAATAATAATGAAATTTTGCTTGAGCAGGATTATGGTGATAATAATGACTGGGAAAAACATTTCTATTATTTGTTAGACTTTTTTTTAGATTCAAGATATATAAGAATAGATAATAAACCTATTTTTATAATATATAAATCATCTAGTATAAATTTTTCTGATGAAATTATTGGTTTATGGAATAATTTAGCAAAAGAAAATAATTTAGATGGTATCTATTTTATAAATATGCTTACAGGATATGAGCATGATAATAAATCAAAAAGATTTAATGCACAAATAGAGTTTGAGCCTATGTACACACTATCTCATTGTTTACCTAATTACTATAAAATATTTAATAAAATAACATACTCATTCAGACATAAAGTTATAAAAAAAATCAAATCAAATCCTTTTCTTGGAAAGTTTTATAATTATGATTTAATTTGGAAAAATATAATAAACAGAAAAAGAAGCAATACAAAAAAAACTTTTTTAGGAGCTTTTGTAGATTGGGATAATTCACCAAGAAAAAAAGAATTTGCAACTATTTTTTATGGGGCAACACCAAAAAAATTTTATAAATATTTATATGAGCAAATAAAAAGATCTAAAGAAGAATATAATTCAGAGTTTATTTTTATTAATGCGTGGAATGAATGGTCTGAAGGAACTTATCTTGAACCCGATGAAAAATATGAATTTTCATATCTTGAGGGTATGAAAAAAGCAATTGATAAAAATTTACTTTAAGCTATACAATAAAAATTTATAATCTTGAGGTTTTTTTATATTTAAATTGATTATATAAAAATACTTTAAAATTACAACAGGAATTAGGCTTATTATTAAAAATATATTTTTTCTATTTTTACTCATTTTATTATTATTCTTTATATATTCATTATAAACAGAATAATTATATTCCTTTTTTGCTCTCTGTAAAAAAATATTTCTTATCGATATCTCGTTTATATCTTTTTTAAATTTATTAATAGATTTAGAATAATTATCATTCAATTGTTTTAAATTGTCTTGCCATTCAGAATACCAAACTCTAAAACTATTATTAACCCAAGTTGTATTTCCTAATCTATTTCTTACTAAAGGCGAAGATAAAAATAATGCTTTATAACCAATTATATAGTTAAAAACAGATGTATTTTGTATAAAATTTTTACCTGAATATTTTTTAGCTTCAATTAGCCATTTTTCTCTATCTACAATAAGACTTCCTATAAATGTAGAATAAATAAATAAATCTAAAAGTAGTTGATTATAGTCATTCTCAAAATATATTTTATCTTTTAAAATAGGTATATGTCTATCTTCTACTTTTTTTAATAAATTCTTATCATAAGTAGAATAATTCAAGATAAATAATTTATATTCATTATTTTCTATTTTATTTAATATTATTTCAATAGAATTATCTTCTATAATATCGTCATCACCAAATAACCAACAAAAATTACTACTAGACATATTAGTAACTTCTATTAAATTTTTATCAAAACCTATATTATGAGAATTAGTTCTATAAAAAATATATTCATATATTTCATTTTTATATCTACTCAAAATTTCTAATGTATTATCTGTAGAGGAATTATCTGAAATATAGATTGGAATATTATATTTTTTTGCTTGTATAATCAAAGAACAAAGTGTTGTTTCTATAAAATTCGCTCTATTATATGTTGGAATGCAAATTGATAAATTTGTATTTATCATATAGATAAATGTCCTTTTTTCTCTTTAAAATATATATACATTATATAAGGTAGAGCTACTAAAGTACTACTTAAAAATCCAATAAAAAAATAATCTGAATGAAAATATTTAGCTAAAATAAATGTTGAAGATGGTATATATAAAGCATATACAACTGAAAGTAATGCAAATGGTTCTTTTTTATGCGAACGAACATAAGTTGCTATTGCATTTATATACAACTGACTAAACCAAGTTATACCTAATATAAACATTGAAAAAGGTGATAAAAATCTTTCTAATATATTTCTCTCTTTTATAACTAAATTTTTTCCAAAATATTTATAAATTATAAAAAATGAAATAAAAAATAAAAAATATGTAATCAATGAAAAAAACAAATTTTTATTAAAAATTTTATCTAAAATTATCCAATTTTTATTTGATATTTCTATATTTACTTTAGGTATTATTGATGCAATAAATGAATTTGAAATACCAAAAATAGATACCCATAAAGAAATACTTAATCCAACTTTTCCTGCTTCAATAGGACCTTTATATATAAACATGAGAGGTGTATATATTTGAAATATAAAATAACCGCTAGCAAAACTTAATCCTGATTTCCATAAAAGTTGATAAATTTCATCAAACCAATCATAACTAAATTCTTTTGAATTATTAATTAATTGTAGTATAGTTTTTTTAAAAATTAAATTTAAAAAATATAGTAATAAAAATAATCCAAGTATTGATGATAAACAAATCGAATATATTTTTAAATCCAAATAAAGTGAAATTATTGTTGAAAAAGAGGTTAATAGGGAAATATAAAATTTAATTTTTTCTATCTGTGCAACAATATTAAACCCTTGAAAAAAAGATAATAAGTTATTTAAAAAAAATGAAATTGCAGATATTAAAACATATAATATCCAAGGAATTAACCATAAATTAATAGGCATTTTTGAGTACAATATATAAAACCCAATTAAAAAAATAATTGGAAAAACAATTAGTATCATTCTAGTAACCCAATTACATATAAAAATAAAAAACGAAGATATTTTTTTTATATTTTCTTCATCACCTGATAAAATAAAATTTTCATCTATTTTTAATTTTGAAAATTCATGTGCTGAAAATTGTAAAACTATAGTTGAAAAACCTAAATCTGCAAAAATAGATAATGCTAACAAGCTGGAAAATAAATACCAAATACCTTGTTCTTCTTTAGAAAGATAAAGAGGAATTAAAAGCAACATTAAAGGGCCTGTAATAATTTTAAATAATTGATTTATTAATACAAACAAAACAGGATTTATATTCTTATTTTTTATTTTTAGCAATATTAATTAAAAACCTTTTTAATTATATTTTTTAATTATATCAAAAAATATATAAAATTACTTTTTTACTTAATATTAAAAACATGATAAAATAATATTGATTTGTATTTAATATATTAATTAAAATGGATAAAATAAAGTATACTAATATATCAAAAAACGTAAGAAAAAATTTGCTTAATATAACATATAAAGCATCATCTTCTCATATCGGATCTTCAATGAGCCTTGTGGAAATATTAGTTTATTTATACTCAGAAAAGCTGAATAAAGATTCCTTTGATATGAATATTTCTGAACGTAATTCTTTAATAATAAGTAAAGGTCACGCGGCGGCTGTTGTTTATTCCATCTTATACGAATTTGACTATATAAGTAAAAAAGACTTAGATAATTATTCCCAAAATGGTTCTTTTATGACTGGTCATGTTAACTATAAAGTTAATGGGGTTGAATTTTCAACAGGTTCTTTAGGACATGGTTTATCTGTAGCATTAGGTATTTCAATTTGTGCAAAAAGAGAAAATAGAAGTTCAAGATGCTATGTAATTCTTAGTGATGGTGAACTTAATGAAGGAAGTATATGGGAAGGAATAATGTTTTCATCTCATCATAAATTAGATAATATAACTATAATTATTGATAATAATAAAATCCAAAGCTTTGGATTTTCTAAAGATGTAATAAATATGGAATCGTTAGAAAATAAGTTTGAATCTTTTGGACTAGATGTTTTTAGGATTAATGGTCATAATTTTTATGAGCTAGATAATGCTTTATCTGAAAATAAAAAAAATGGTAAACCTAAAATTATAATAGCTGATACTATAAAAGGAAAAGGTGTTACTTTTATGGAAAATAAACTTGAATGGCATTATCGTTCATTATCTAAAGAACTTTATGAAAAAGCAATTTATGAGATAGAAAATTAAAATATAAATTATGAGAAAAACTTTTATAGAATCACTTGTTTTTGAGGCAAAAAATAATAGTAACATATGGCTTTTATGTGCTGACTTAGGTTTTTCTATTTTAGAACCATTCATAAGTAATTTTCCGGAAAGATTTATAAATGTTGGAATAGCAGAACAAAATATGATAGGAATAGCATCAGGCTTAGCTTTATCTGGAAAAAAAGTTTTTGTTTATTCTATAGCTAATTTTGTAACATTTAGATGTCTTGAGCAAATAAGAAATGATATATGTTATCATAATCTTGATATAACAATTATTGGTGTTGGTGCAGGATATTCTTATGGAGTTCATGGTTATACTCATCATGCCATAGAAGATGTTTCTATTATGAATAATCTTCCTAATATAAAAATTATTTCTCCATCAGATACGTATCAAACAAAATTATCAATCGAATATACTTCTAAAAATAAAGGTCCATTTTATATAAGATTAGGAAATCAAAATCAAAATTTTACAGAAAAAAAATATATTGAAAATAGTATTGATTTACCCATAAAAATATTCAATGGAACAAGTTTATGTATATTATTTTCAGGGAATGTTTTTGATGAAATAAAATATATAAATGATAGATTAAATGATATAAATATTTTCCCTAATGTTTATTCTATTCCATTCATAAGTGAAATACCAAATAATTTTATAGATAAAATAGAAAATGAAAATAATTTAATCATAACAATTGAAGATTCGTTGAAAAATGGTGGTTTTGGAAGTAAAATATTAGAATTATTTAATAATAAAAAAGTAGTAAAAAACTTAGGTTTTGATCATAATGATATAAATATAGTTATGACAAAAGAATATGCAATGAATAAATTTAAAAATAACGCATTCGATTTTATTTTGTCTTTTTTATCGAATAAGAACTGATTTTTTGTGTAAATTTTATAATTAAATATAATAAAATACACATTATTATTAAATATAAATATTTTAAAGGTAATAAATAATTATGACCCTATTTGAGATAAATAAAAATTATAAGGAAAATATATTAGAAAAACATATATACATAGATAATATGTCTAATGTTCATTTATTACTTCATGAGTACTCAAAATATATAAATAATACTGATATAAAATCTATAAAAATACTTGATGGATTTATTATCTTTGAATTTAAATCTGAAAAAATATTATTAAAACAAAATGTATTTGATAAAAGAGCAGTTCCTTATGAAATACTTAACTTTGAAAACTATGAAAAAACTGATTATAATTTTTTTATAAAAATTATAACGTATATTTATAATAGTTTAAAAATTAAAAAATGTTTTTTTATTGATATAGGAGGTAATATCGGTTGGTATTCTTTAAATATTTCATCAAAATTTAAAAATATAGAATCTTTAGCAATTGAGCCTATCCAATATACATATAATACACTTCAAGAAAATATAAAAATAAATAAACTAGAAAAAAAAATAAAATCATTTAACTTAGGCTTTTCTGATAAAAAGGGTTTTTTAGATTTTTATTATGATAAAAATTTTACTAGTAGTGCTTCAATGAAGAATATAACTAAAAACACAAATTCTGAATTAATTAGATGTAATGTTGAATTATTAGATGAATTTGCTAATAATTTAGATAAAAATATTGAGTTCATAAAAATAGATACTGAAGGTTCTGAATTATTTGTAATAAAAGGAGGAATTAAAACTATTGAAAAAAATAGACCTTTCATTATGGTTGAAATGCTAAGAAAATGGTCTGCAGAATTTAATTATCATCCAAATGAAATAATTGAATTATTAAAAGATATTGGATACAAGTGTTTTGCTAATGAAAATAATAAAGTAGAAGAAATATTTCTTATTAATGAAAATACAATCCCTACTAATTTCTTTTTTCTTCATAATAAAAAACATAAAAAACAAATAGAAAATATTTTTAGTTTTTAATTATATATTTATTAACATATTCAATAAAAGTATTCATTCCTTTACAATTCCAATGAGTATCATTATTATAATAGACAGGAGTAACTTTATTAACTTTTTTTAGTTCTGTGTACATATCAATAAAGGGAAATTTTATTTTTTTAGAATCTCTTATTTTTTCAATTAAATGATTGTATGTTTTTCCGTTGAAATTTGGTGAAACGATACTAACTTTATTCGGAATAATAGTAATATAAACTTCATCAAAACCTATATTTTTATAATATGAATAAAGTAGATTATAGTTCTCTACAATATTATCAATTTTGTTAATATTTATATCATTAAAAGATGAGTTTAAGGAATTTATTGTTTGATTATAAAATAAATACTCTTTATCATCACTAATTACTATTTCATCATTTAATTTATCAAATAAATTATAATTTAATTCTGCTTTTATATCTTTTATATACATAGAAAAAGGATCGAAAAATAAAATTTGTTTAATTAGACTTTCTGCTTTTAATGATAATAATTTATTTATACCTAAATTATTAAAATTATTAATTATATGAACTTTTTTCAAATTATTATCAATTTCAATATTATTAAACTCTCTAGGTGATAAAGAATATCTTTCTACTGTTTCAATTATTAAAATATTTCTTGATTTTTTATTTAATTTAGGTATTATTATTTTATCTTTCCAATTAACGTAATTAATATTATTAATATTTTTAAAATCAGAAGAATTACCATTTTGTATCATACCGTACCCCATAATTCTTCCCAAAAAACTATCTCCTAATAAAAATAAATTATTTCCACCTTCTAAGTCTTTATTTAAAAAATTATTTCCACACGCTTTAATTTCTATTTTGAATTTAGCTAAATTACTCATTTTATATAAATCACCATAAATAGACATTTTTCCAATAAAAAACATAATATAATTATTTACTAAATATGGAGAATGTAAAAATAGAAAAAACAGTATTAAAAAAAATATAAATATTCTTTTTAAGATTTTTAAAAATATAGGAATAAAATTAATTTTCATAATATCAAAATTGAAAATATATAAATTGAGCTTCATTAAAAACCCCAAATAAGTATATTATAAATATAAAAAAAGCTGAGAATATATAAAATATTTTTCTATCAATAATTATTATATTATTAATAAAATATTCTTTCATTATAAGAATAACTATCAATAAGAGTGAAAAATATATTTCATTATTATTCATTTTAAGTGATTTGATATTTGAATAAGATTCAAAAGAAAATAATTTTTTTATTATAGTAAATGCAATATCAATATTTTCAGCTCTAAAAAAAATCCATGCAAAAGAAACCAAAATAAATGTAATGATTATTTTAATTGATTTCGGAAAAATAATTTTATTAACTATTTTTATTGAATCAAATATTAGGTATAATCCATGCAAAAACCCCCAAAAAATAAATGTCCAATTTGCTCCATGCCAAATACCACTTATTATGAAAACTATCAAAATATTTAAATATGATCTATGTTTTGTAACTCTATTACCACCAAGAGGTATATATAAATAATCTTTAAACCAAGTTGAAAGTGAAATATGCCATCTTCTCCAAAATTCAGTTATATTTTGTGAAAAATAAGGTCTATCAAAGTTTTTCATTAAATCAAATCCAAGAATTTTTGCTATTCCTATTGCAATATCTGAATAACCTGAAAAATCACAATAAATCTGAAATGAAAAGAATAATATAGCTAAAAGTAAATTACTAGAATTTTGTGTATTAACATTTCCATATGCTTCATTAACAAAAATGGCTAATCTATCTGCAATTACAACTTTTTTGAAAAATCCCCAAAGAATTAGATGAATTCCCGCCTTAAATTTTTCAAAATTAAAATTATGTTTTTCATAAAATTGATGTAATAAATTTTGGGGTCTTTCTATTGGACCTGCAACCAATTGAGGAAAAAACATAACATATAAACTATAAATACCAAAATGTTTTTCAGCTTTTTTATTTCCTCTATAAACTTCGATTGTATAACTCATAGCTTGAAAGGTATGAAAAGATAATCCAATAGGAAGTAAAATATGTAAAAATGGTACATTATTTTCAACTTCAAAAATATTTAGTATTTGTGTCAGATTAGTATTTAAAAAATTCCAATATTTAAAA
>JBBTGK010000085.1:0-25680 GCA_038060635.1 Cyanobacteriota bacterium
TTTACCTTCTTTTTCTATTATTTCAAAATAGTTTGGTTTAACTATTTCAACTGCATCTTGATCTTGAGATAAAAGAAATATATAATATGCCTTTATTGGTTCTTTTTCATATAAATATAATAATGATTCACAAATTGTATCAACAAAGCCATAAGCATCTTCATCTTTTATAAGTTTACTAAGACACTCTATAGCTTCTTCTTTATTGCTATCATAACGTAACATTTCAATTGCTTTTGCTTGAACCATCCAATCATCAATAGTAGCTAAATCTCTTATTAAATGCCAACCTTCAGGTGTATCAAACCATCTTAATCCTGTAACTGCTCTAGTTTTTAAGCCACTTTTATCACTTAAAGCATATTTTTTCAAAAGTTCAAATATTTCGTTCCTTTTTTCACTGTTTTTAAGATTCCCTATAGCCTCAATAGCAGACTCTTGTAAAGCATGATCATCATTAGTAGCTAAACTTAAAAGAGAATCTAATGCTCTTAATGAAGCTAATTTACCAAGAGCTAATACACATCTTTCACGATGTTCAAGATTCTGTAACATATCAATTCCTGTTAATAAAACTTGAATTCCATAATCATAACCTGAAAGAGCAAGAGCTTCAGCAGCTAAAAATTTGCTAATAGCATCAGAATTTGATAAAGCCGATTTTAATGTATCAGGTTTTACTGAAAATTCAATTAATCTTGTAGCACAGCTAGTTAAAACTAATTGTCTTACATTATCATCATTAAATTTGCTAAGTGTATCAAGATAATTGTCTATACTTGGTAATTTACAAAAAACTGTTTTTGGAATTAACCTAATTAATAAGTTTTTTTCATCTATTTCACAAAGAGCTTTTAATAGTTGCTCAAATAAACTATCATCTAGTTTACGAGGTTTTTGTTCATTTATAACAATTTCTTTGTTTACTATTTTAAAATTCTGGTTATATCCACTTAATTGTAAAATAAGCTCAAATAGATAAGTACGTAAATTCTTATGCTCTAAAAATAACTTAATTGTTTGAGGTGCTATATCAGAATTATCAAGAGTATAAATAACATGAATGAGTTGAGATGCAGAATATAAAGTTGGTTCTTTTTGTAAACGTGCTATAAGTAACTCCGCTGTTGATTTTTCATTTAAGACTTCAAATCCTCTTAATGCAAGCTCTATTAAACGATTTTCATTAGAATTAAGAAACTTTTCTAAAACTGGTATTGATTTTTTATCTTGTTTATATGCAAGTAAACGAGCTGTATTTTCTTTCACATCAGAAAAACCTGAATCAAGAGCTTCATAAATTATAGTACGGGCTTCATCTTCTTTTTCATAAAGGTTAAATATAGCAGTTAGTGCTTGCTCTCTTAAAGAATTTGATCTTGCCTGTAAAGCATTTTTATTTGCTTTTAATATACCAAATTTATTTGAAAAAACTGCATTAGCCTCTATTTCCAAACCATTTGTAAATGATAGTTGAATATCTGTTATTATTTCTTCTGTCTTTTTTGTATTTTTACTTTCTGCAAGTAAATCAAGTGATTTTCTGGTAATATCACGATACTCTGTTGATAAAGCTTCAGAAACAAGATCTTCTTCCGATAAAATATTTTTGAGATTTTCAAAAGCTTCATTTCTTACCAAAAAAGAATTGTCATGTAATGCTACTTTCAAACATGTTGAAACAGATTCTAATTGTTCAGGAATTTTTTTAGCAATATTTGCCAAACAACTAAGAGCAGTTTGTCTTTCTGAAGCCTGAACAGTATTATCTTTTAGGCGTAAAACACCTACATAAGTTCCTATAACCAACGGTAATAACGATTTATCATCTTTTTTATCATTAGATTTACTAATTTGTTTCAAAGCTTTATTTAATTGATCTTGATATCTTGTTGTAATAATTGACCAACATTGTTCAAACTCTGTCTGTTTATCTTTATCGATTATTTGCAAAAATTCTTCTGCAACTGCCAAACTAATATTACCATCACTTTTAGTTAATAAAGATGCTATTTGAATAAAAATATCTTCTTTTACTTCCCATTTATCTTTAAAATGAAAATTAAATATTTCTGTAATAATTTTAAGATAACTATTATATTCATTATAATTTTCTAGTGCTAATGCTGATTTTAGACGAATATCTACATTAGATGCTGATAAGCCCGAAAGACATGATTCTGGTGTATCGGGTCTTTCACCTAATTCTGTAATAAGACAGATAAGCAAAGCCTTATTTCTCAGTTTAAAATTCTGGTTATCCATAAAAGAATAAAGATGTTCACGGAAAACATTTCTCATCATAAAAGCCGCCACCAAACTTTTTTCACTTTTTTTTGAAAATACTTCTGAAGCTGAACGTTGATCTTCAATTGCTGACATTGCTAATCCAATTTCATATTTAATGTTGTTTATAGGTGAAGCAAATAATTTTGCCAAATCTTCTTGATTATTTTTACTTACAACAAATCTAATTGCTTCAGCCGCTTCCTTGTTAAAATAGCCTTTAGGGTCAATAATAAGATTTTTTATATCCTCATAAGAAGATGAATCACCAAGAAAAATCAAGCCTTTAATTGATTCTCTAACTGAATTTTTCCATTCCTCTTTTTTTTCATCAGGTTCTTTAGAACGAATTAACTCAAGTAAAGGTATTAAAGCTGATTTTATACCATAACTTGCTTGTGCTTTTGCTGCACAAACACGAATATCTTGATATTCATTTACTAAAGCTTTTTCAAGTAATTTTAAGCATTTATTATCAATTAATCCTTGCAAAGCTTTTTGTCTAATTTTAAGACTTTGATCATTGGTGCAATTATTAATCATAGAAAAAATATTTTCATCTTTTTTCTTGCTATTTAATAAAAGTTCTAATGATTGATAACGGACATCTTCATATTTTGAATTTAATGCATCCAGATAAACTATTTTTATATCTTTATCACTTCCTTGTAATAATTTAAAGCTTTTTGAACGAATTTCAGAATCAGGATCATTAAGCATTTCTGTAATTATTTCCAAACCCCAGCTTTCTTTTTTTATTGATTCCAATTCAAAAAGAACTTCCTCACGTATATCGCTAAAAGCACTTTTTAGAGCAAAACGAAGAATTTCAGCACGAGTTTTATATATTTCAGAATTCAATAAGGTTTTAAAAGCTTCTCTTCTTACAATTAATTCCTTATCATTTAAAGCAGTTTCAAGAAAATTAATACCTTGTTTTTTGGTTTTTAGTAATTTTGAAATTAAAGAAACGGTTCTTAATCTAATTTTATTATTAGGTGCATTAAGCCCTGATTCTAAAAGTATTAAAGGATTTTCTTTTAACATATTTTCTAATGATGTAAAAGCAGCATCAGCAACATTAAGAGCATTATCATAAAGCATCATTTTTAAACGAGGAATAGTATTAACATCTCCAAGAAAGTTAAAGGCTCTGCATACTGACATACGAGTTAAATTATCTGATTCTCTGCTTAATTGTAATAAAACTCCAAAAGCTCTTTGATCTTTTATAATTGAAAGTGCATTAGCTCCTGCAAGGCAAATATCAAGAGCAGGAGTAGTCATTGCTTCTACTAATGGAGAACGTTCAGATTCGCTCAAAGATTTTATATCACTTTCTTTAAATTTACCCGCTTTTTTTCCATCAATGTCGTTTAATCTTCTTTGTATATTTTCATCAGCAGCTCTTAATATTTCCGATAAAAATGGTTGTGTCAATAAAGAAAGAGCAAATGATGTATAACGAACTTCCATTGATTTATCATTAAGATGTCTGCGAATAAGTCTTAAAAAATCTCTATTTTTAAGTAAATTATCGTTATAACCATGCTTTAAGGAAAGTACTTTTATATCTTCATGAGATGCAGCAAGACCCAAATTAATCACAGTTATAGGATCTTTTTTGTGAATATTTTTTAGCAAATCAAAAGCTAAAATACGTAATTCAGGAAACTTATTATTAAGAAGACTAATAAGATAATTAAGGGCAAATGTATTATCTTTTGCAAGATTACCCAATACTTCAATAGCTTTATATCCTAAATCTTTATTATTTGTATTTATAGAACGCTTTATTATTTCAAGAACATGTAATTTTTTACGTGATAATAATTGTTCAAAAGCTTTTGTATAAACATCTTTATCATTACTATTAAGCAAATTTGATAAATATTCATCTGTATTTTCATGTTCAATGTCTAATAATAATTTGGTTGCTAATAAACGAAGATTTGAATCACTATCTTGTAATGCTTTTTCACTAAGAGTTTTTAAACTATATTTATCTGAAAATTCTGATAATAATTTTAGAGAAGATTCTCTTATTTTGGTATCTATATTTGAAAACTCACGATTTACCCAAATTTCTATAGGATAAATAGTATAAATTTCATTTTCAGGTTTATTTTTAATATCAAGTGAATATATTCTAATATTTGAATTATTTTCAGAAACTGCAAGAAGGTTTGCATCTGCTGTTTTCCAATAACATAAATTATTTATAGGCTTATTAAATTTAGTAGTAGAAGGAACTTGATGTGTATAACCAGCATTCCATAACTTTACAGTTGAATCTTGACCAGCACTAAAAAAATAATTATCAGGCCCAGAAATTAATGTGTTTATAATACCATCATGCCCTTTGCTAGTACGTTCTGTTATTTCAAAATTACCTCGAATTTGACTCATCATCATTTTTTTATCAAGAGCAGTAGAAATAATTTGAAGTTCTTGAGAATCAAATAAAATGTTATTTACTATACTATTATGTACAGTTGCTTTATCCAAAGCTATCCATTCTTTTTGATCTTCTCTGCTAAAAGCTTGAATTACACCATTTTCAAAACCAATAGCTATCCATTGCCCACTAGGTGAAATATCAAAAAAAGAAGCTTTTTCTAACTCAATTTTTTGTACAACTTTTTCAGTTTTTAAGTTTAGTATTTGTAAAGAATCAATAGTTAAAACAAATAATTCTTGTTCATAAATTTTTAGATGAATAATATCATTTTCACAAGTTAATAAAATATCATTTTTATCATTATTAACCTTATAAATTTTTTTATCTTTTCCGCCTATATAATAGGTTTTATCATGTAAAACAATTGAATTAACTACAACAGGTATTTTATGATAACTAATATCACCTTTTAATAGATCTATAGAATAAATAGGTGTTGATAGCTCTTCTTGATGTCTTGTTACAATGTTTATAGTGTTTTCATTGCCAAAAAGTTTTACAATCTGCCCACGAATAGGGAAACTAAATTCTCTGTTTTTCATTGTGAAACAGACTCCTTCCAAATACTTAAATCAGGATATTTTTCTGCAATTCTTGCAATAGCAACAAGACAAACTTTTTCTTCAATTAACCCACGTGAATTCATAAATTCTTCTAGGATAGGCATAACTATTTCAGCAAAATTTTTATCATCTAAAGATATTTTTCTATAAATTTCTACAAGAGCAACTTTTGCTTTAGATGAAGAAAGTGTTTTTAATCCTTTTTGTTTACCTTTATTTCTTCCTGGAGGTGTTTCATACAACATACGTCGTAAAAAATCCTTCATTTTTTGAAAATCTGCTAATTTTCCATTATAGTTCTTTTTAGTTGTTTTTTCTTTTGTTTTTTCACCCTCTATAATTACAGGAAAACTCCAATTAGCAGAGATACCTTTTTCTCTATAATTATGCCAAATTGTTTCTACTGCAAAATACCTGATTTTGTTATCTGTACTTTCAGTAAGTCTAAAAAGAGATTCTGGCTCTGATAATTGAGGGTTTTGTTTCAATATTTGCATACCAAGATTTTTTGTAAAACTATCAGGTGATTCACATAGACTATATACATAATCAGCTTTAAGTAAATCAGATGATAAACGATAACGATCATGAGCTTTTTCAGGTCCACAAGTCAAAGCTTTTGCAAAAAACTCCTTAACTTTTACATGTCCTTTTTCAAAAAGTGCCATTAATTCTTTAAAATCAGGCTTCCATTTTGATGCTTCCCAAGGTGATATTTCAAGAGCAAAATCAACTAAAATATGTCTATTTTCTTTAAACAATGGTAATAAACGCTCAAAAGTAAAAAACTCATGAGGTATTTCAGCACCAGGATCAACAAATCTTTCAGTCAGCAAGGGATATATATCTTGATGATGATTTTTTAAATAATTAATTGCAAAAAGCCTTAAAGGCGATTGTTCACTACCTTTTTTGGTAAGTAGCTCCCATAATTTTTCGCAACCAGCTTCTACTGTACCAGAATCGGCATCATTTGTTCTACCAACAAGCATTTGTAAAAAAGCGGTTTCTGAAATAATTTTCAAATTAGAACCTTCGTTAATCAAAGATTCTCCTTTTATTTGTTTACTTCCTTTTTTACCACCTCCATATAAAGGTGAACCATCATCACCAATAACCAAGTAATCAAGGTTTTTAGTAACACCTGAAGCATTAACTCCGTTTGCATTTTTTACTTTGTCTTCAGATTCTGAACGAGTCATAGTTTTTAATTTTCCTGTAAAAAGAAAAGTCATTCCTTTTAAATCTACAGTTATTGCTTCTTTTTGATTTTGAGTTGGTTTAGAATCATTTTCATTTGAAACAAAATCAGATGGAACAAAAGCTTTAATCATATATTGTGATGCAAATTTGTGATAACTTGCTTCTTTACGTTCAACAAGTTGCATTAAACGTTCAAAACCTATTTCTTTTGGCTGAAACTTTCTAACATCACTTAACCATGAAAAAATTTTTTCACTAAGCATTTCATCTATTTCTTCAGGATATTTAAGATTATCCTTATCATTTTTAATTAGATTTTGTATCCATTCATTTTTTTCCCATTCTGGCTCATAAGCCAAAGAAATAAGGAAATCAACACCAAAAAGCTTAGAATCGCAATATCCACTTTTAACCCAATCAAGAACATAATCAGATGTTATTATACAAAAAAGAGCATGATGTAAAAATTCAGTATCTAATTCTTCAATACCAAATTTTCTTATATTTTCCATAATAAAATCAACACATAAGTCTGAAAATTTTTCTGAATAAAAAAGATCAATAAAATATTTAACACCTAAGTCTTTAATTTTATGAATTTTAAGTAGATGTTTTTGTGCAAATTCACTTGCATTATCATCTAAAATATTTTTACTAAACCATTCTTTAGTCAAATCTTTCGCTGAAAAATTTTTAATAATACCTTCTTCTGCTAAATTATTTCCATATTCAGTACCTAATAATTTAGTCCATGATTCTAAACCAACATCTTTTCTTGGGTCACGATCCATTAAAAAAGATACTGCTAAATCTCTTATATCTTTATTTTCATGATTAATAAGTTCTATTACTTGGCTTAAAGCTAAATCTTTAGCATGAGTACGAGCATAAATAGCAAAAAAAGTTAAAGCTTTAGGATTACTAGATTTAAAAAGCTCTAAAATTGCATCATGTAAACCCAATTCTTTTAGTCTAGATTGTTCAAATTTTGGAACAGTATCAAAAATCCAAACACAAAATTCATCAACATCAGAGTTTTGCTTTTTTAATAAACGTAAAACAGATATTTCATTGATTTCTCTTAGATTAATTAAATGTTCATTTTTTAGAGATGAAAAAGCAAATTTTAAAACTAATGAAGAGTTAGCTTCTTCCATAAGCCTGATAAGAGGTATAGGAGAACGTTTCCACAATGCAGAAAAAGCCCTATAACGTAAATAATCATTGTATTTTAAAGAATCTTTGAATTTTTTTCCACTATATTTACCAGATTCATGAAAAAATATATGATTCAATATCCATGTTTTTTTATAGTTAATATTTTCAGGATAAGCTTTAAGAAAATCAACAGCACTTTGACAATAAAAACTTGGAAAATTTTCGCCAATATTACGCAAATAACGCCATCCACGTCTAACCATATATAAAATTGTTCCTAATGTAACTTCATTATTAAATTCTTTATTTGCATAAACTGTATCCAAACGTGAAGAGATAGCACCTAACATATCAGTATCATTTTTATCTTCTGATTCTTTAAATATTTTTTTTATAGCTTTCCAAACACCATGACGTAAAGGAGCTTCTGCTATAATTTTTTTTAGACAATTCCTTTCATAAATGGAATTGTTTTCCCACATAGTAAGTAATATGTTATAAAGTTTATATCTTTCTGGCGTATTAATTGCATTTTCTGATTCAATCAATTTAAATTGTTGTATTCTAAAACGAGCTTTTTCAATCTCAGGTAATTTTGAAAATTCTTCACTACTAATAAAATCAAAATATTTTTTTAGTGGAGTTTCTGTTATAGATTTATCTTGATTTTTAGAATAATTAGATTTTGCAAGTGAAATACATAATTCGCCTAAATCTATTTCATGTACAGCATACGCACGAGAAATATCATTCAAAGAAACTTGCATTACCCTCTCCTTAGTTCTTTATCATTAAATTTCAAATTATTTGAATTTTAAAATTTTAAACCCTTTAACTAAGAATAAATTATGAATTTTTTTCCTAAGTTAACAACAGAATCATTTAAAATGATTTTTTTCTGAGCTTATTTTATATTTTTCAATAAAAAAATTCTTTAATAATATTACAATCAAAACACATACAGAAAACTGTATGTGTTTCAAAAGTAAAATGAGGTTGCCTACATCATTCTCGGTACACGGAAAGCTCACTGAATTTGCCGCCAGTAGGTGCATTCCCTTTTAAAGGGGAACCCTGTAAGGGTTGCCCCCGTTCACTTTGAAAGGGAATGCACCTACTGGCGAAGCAAATTCTGGAATAGCTTTCCTTGTTAACTATATAGCAAGATTATTCTCGGTTGACGCAACATCAACCACGGCACATAATGCCAAGCTAGATCATCCTCATACTTACCAAAAAAACTGAGTTTTATAATTTTACTTATTCAATTCAGAATATTCAGCTTTTAGATTATATAAAGATTATAAAAAATAGTCAATATTTAGTTGTTCTTAAAATAGAAAAATATTTCATAAATTATCAAAAAAGTTTTTTGGGGTTCGGAAAATTAAATCAATATTAGTATTATCATTATTTTGTTTTGTTATGCTTTAAAAAAAAACTCTTAAGCTCTGTAAATTAAATAAATTCATTAACATACAAAGGATTTGATTCATCAAATCCATGCAATGATTATGTAAGCACTATTACAACTGAAAAACAATTAATTTTCAATCCTTATGCTTAAAAAACTACTTAACAGCTACATGAATAGCAGTAGCACCACCAGCAAAATCATAACATCTTACTTCTTTAAGACCTGCATTTTGCATTATTTTTATAATACCTTTTTGAGCAGGATATTCATCTAAAGAATTTGGTAAATAATTATAAGCATCTTTTTTTCCTTGAAAAATATTAGTAATAATAGGCATTATTCTATAAAAATAAAAATAATAGAAATCTTTATAAACTGGAATAGTTGGTTTTCCTAAATCTAAAGAAATTATTCTACCACCCTTTTTAGTAACTCTTTTTATTTCTTCGATTGCTAAAGGAATATCTTTTACATTTCTCAGACCGTAGCCTATTGTAACTGCATCAAAAGTATTGTCTTCAAAAGGGATATTCATTGCATCACCTAATTTAAAAGTAATATCTCTAGTTGTTTCTTTTTTTGCTCTTACATTAGCAACATCTAACATATTTTGAACAAAATCAACTCCATAAACTTTGCCAGAATCACCAACTTTTTTTAATAGTTCAAAAGCAATATCACCAGTACCAGTACAAAGGTCTAATGCAATATCACCTTCTTTTAAAACAGTTTTTTCAGCAACAAATCTTTTCCATTTTTTGTGCATACCCAAACTTATGACATCATTAAAAAAATCATAGCGTTTAGCTATTCCAGAAAACATTTCATGAACATAAGAAGCTTTTTCTCTTGTTTCAGAGTTTACTTCAACTTCTTTTGTAGTAACTTTCATTTTCATAATAAATCTTATAAAGTAAAATAAATCCCAGAGTACTGGGTCTTTGTTTATATTAACACCAAAACAAAGAATTAAGGTATTAAAAAATAATTAAATAATACGAACCCTCTTTGCAAAAGGTAGAATGAATAAAGTATATTTTTTGAGAAATTTAGAGTAGTAGAAAACAATGTTATATAGGGAACGCTTTTGTAGGGAATGCTTTTAAAGCATTCCTCTTTTTAATATTTCTATGTAGCCATTTTTCTCAATCTGGCACTCATTGTATCAACTGAAATTACAAGAACTATAAGAATAAGAATCATTGCAGAAGCTTCTCTATAAGCAAAGGTTCTAAACGCATTATTAAGTAAATAACCCATACCACCTGCACCAATTAAACCAAGTACAGATGCTGCTCTTATATTAGTTTCAAATCTATATAACCAGATTGATATAAGAGGAGGTAAAATTTGAGGAACAACTGCGAAAGAAAGAACTTGCATATAATTTGCTCCAGTTGCTTTCAATGCTTCAACAACACCTTCATCAATATTTTCAATTGCTTCAGATAATAACTTAGTAATAATAGTGGTTGTACCAAAAGCTAAAGCAAGAGTTCCTGCAAAAGGGCCTAAACCTACAGCAGATACAAAAACTAAACCAACAGCAAGATCTGGAAGTGTTCTAAATAAACTAAGAACAGATTTTATTGAAGTATAAACATAAGGATGAGGAGAAGTATTTCTTGCTGCTAAAAAAGAAAGTGGAAAAGCAAAAAATAGAGCTATAGTAGTTCCTGCCAATGCCATTTGAATTGTTTGAATCATAGAACCAAGAATAGTTTGAGGAAATTGATTATTCCACCAAATTGTTTTTTGCTTGTTTTTGTCTGCATCTAAAGGTAAAGGCAACATAAGTTCCAAAGGGGTAAGTGTTGCAGGAACACTATAATGTTTTTCATCTACTATTTTATGAAAATCTGGTGGATACATTCTTTCAACAGTATCACTGAAAGGCTTTACACCATTTAAAACAAGTTCTTTTACGTCAAATTTAGCTCCGCTAAAAGCCCAAAAGAGAATTATACAAGAAACAATGAGTGTAACAACCATTTTACCGATATTCTTTTTTGGTGGAGGTGCTTTTTCATAAGCACTTTCCTTTAGTTCTTCAGTTTTTGATTTTGATTTTATTTCAGACATATTTTTTTTATTTTTATTATAATATATTGAAGCTCTAGTTTGGTATTAATACAAAAATAGAGACAGTAATTTGAGAGTTATTTTACCCTTGCATATACTTTTTCAATTTCATCAGTATTAAGTTCTTCAGCTGTTCCATCAAAGGTTATTTCGCCACCTTGGAAACCTATTATTCTATCAGAATAAAGTTTGGTAAGCTCCAGAGTATGTAAACTAACCAATGCTGAAATTCCATCTTCTTTACAAACTTTTTGTAAAATAGATAAAACCTCTCTTGAAAGTTTAGGGTCAAGACTTGCAACAGGCTCATCTGCAAGAATAAGAGCTGGTTTTTGCATTAAAGTTCTTGCTATTGCAACCCTTTGTTGTTGACCTCCACTAAGAGCGTCAGCTCTTTTGTATGCTTGGTCTAATAAACCAACTCTTTCTAAGTTTGCTAATGCAATCTTTTTATCTTCCAAAGAAAACATTCTAAATGTTCCTCTCAAAGTACCTTGATAACCAAGACTACCAGATAAAACATTATCAATTACACTTAATCTTTTAACAATATTAAATTGCTGAAAAACCATACCTATTTTTCTTCTAAGAAGCCTTAAATCGGCACCTTTTATTTTGTTAATATCAATTTCTTGAGTATCTGAGGCAATACCTGTTAAAAAAGATTTTTTAAAAATAATCTCTCCTGAAGTTGCATCTATCAAACGATTTATGCACCTCAAAAAAGTTGATTTTCCTGCTCCACTAAGACCTAAAACACCGATAAATTCACCAGCTTTTATATCTAAGTTTATACCTTTAAGAATAAAATTATTCCCATCATAAGATTTTTTAAGATCTTTTACACTAAAAAGATACTCTGACATATTTTTTACCTATTTTTTACTTTTAGATAATTCACTTTGTATATCAATTCCAGCAACTTTAAAAGCATCTCTTACAGGCTCATAGTCTTTATCTGTAGCTGGAACAAAGCCATCAATTCTATATAATTTTTGAATAAGTTTTTTACCAGCAGGATCTTTACCTAAGTCAACAAAAGCTTTTACAAATTTTGCTGAAAGTTCATTTGGAAGATCTTTACTAATACAAATATTATCCGCAGGGATTGGATCTGAAAAAGCGATTGCTTTTATTTGATCTGCTTCTTCTTTTTTCAAAAATTGATTCCAAGCACCATCTTCGCCTTTATCGTCGTTACAAAATGTAGCACCACCATCAACTTTTTTATTTAAAACAGCTAAAACAGTTGCATCATGTCCACCAGAATAAACTACATTTTTAAAAGCCACTTTTGGATCTATATTATGATCTAAGAATATTTTTTTAGGAAAAATATGCCCTGAGGTTGAAAGAACATCTCCAAAAGAAAAAGTTTTATCTTTAAAATCTTCTATTTTATTTATACCACTATCTTTTCTTGTTATGATAGCAGAATAAAATACAGATTTACCGCCTCTTTCCGCTTTAAGTGCAACTTTAACACCAGCTTCATTATTTGCCATAACATAAGCTGCTGGAGTAAGAAAAGCAATGTCGAGTTTTTTTGCTCTAAATGCTTCTACAATACCTGTATAATCTGTGGCAATGAAAGGTTTAACTTCTTTACCTAAGGCTTTTGAAAGAATCTCAACAAGCGGTTGAGCATTTTTTGTAACCTCTTCTATATTCTCTGAAGGAACAAAACCTACGTTTATGACCTTATTTTTATCTTCATCAGTATTACTGCAACCACCTAATGAAAACACTAGTGCAGATACCAAAGAAATTTCTTTAATCTTTGAAAACATAAATTCTCCAACTAAAAAGTTTCTAAACAATATGGAAATCATGATAACATGAAATCTTATTTTTAAGTTAAAATCTTATTATTAGCTTTAAAAAATTATATAATATTAAATATGTTGATACCAATAATAAAAAGTAAATTTAAAATCCCAAAGATTTCTGATGGGCATAAGTCTCGTCAGGAATTATTATATAAGCTCGAAAGTGGCAGTTCAGAGTCTAAAAAACTTACACTAGTTGTAGGAAATGCAGGCTATGGTAAAAGTACTCTAGTAGCTGATTATGTATATCAAACAGAACATAAATGTTTCTGGTATAGTCTAACTGAAAATGACGCAGATATTGCTATTTTTATAAATCATTTTGTAAAGGGAATGAAATTAATTTTTCCTACAATAATAGATGAATCTTTTGAAATGTTAATTTCTTCTTCTAATTATTCAGAATCTGTTATTGAAAATATAATTGGTATATTAATAGAAAATATTTCTGATAAGATAAATGAAAAAGCTATTATTGTTATAGATGATTTTCAATTTATAAGAAATTCAGAATCTATAAATAAAATGATTGAATATTTAATTGAGTTTTTACCAGAAAATATCCAATTGATTTTAATAAGTAGATATATTCCAAATATAAAAAAGATTCCTCAATTAAGAGTAAGACAACAATTAGAAGAAATAAATAATAATGATTTAAAAATATCAAAAAATCAACTTAAAGCAATAATTCCAAAAGAATTAACTGATTCTTTTAGTGAAGATGAGTTAGAAAAGATTTATCAAAAAACTGATGGTTGGATAGGCATTTTAATTCTTCTTATTCAAGCATATAAAAATGGTAAAGTTGAAATAAGTAATTTATTAACAAGTAATAATGATATTTTTGAATATCTTGCATTAGAACTTTTTGAATATCAAGAAGAAAAAGTAAAATATTTTATGTTATCAACAGCTCTTTTTCCTAAAATAACGGAAGAATTTATTGAAAATGCTAATATAGAAAATTCTAAAGAAAATATAAATTATCTTAAAAACATGAATATATTAGAAAATTCTAAAGAAAATGAATATATTTATAACCCTGTTTTGAAAGATTTTTTACGTGAAAAAGCTAAAGAAATTCTAACATTAGTTGAACAAAAAAACATTTATAATTCTATATCTTTATACTGTGAAAGTAAAAAAAATTTTGAACAAGCCCTAGAATATGCTTTTTTGGCTAGTAATTATGAAAAATCTGAAGAAATACTTATTTCTAATGCTCAAGATCTAATAAATAACAATAGAGGTGAAACATTAAATAAATTTATTTCTTTATTTCCAGAAAAATATTTTGACAATTCAGCAAATTTACAAATATTTGCAGGTGAGTTAAAAAGACTTTGGGGTAATTATTCAGATGCTTTAACTCATTATTCTAATGCTGAAAATATTTCTTTAGAAAAAAAAGATAATTCAACTCTTGCAAAATCTTATGTTTATAAAAGTATTATATATGCAAGTAAAGGAGAGCCAAAAGAAGAATTAATTGATAAAGCTATAAAAATATTTCCTAAAAATGATAGTCAAGGATTAGCTTTTGCTTATAATACAAAAGGAATTACTTATCTTTTTGGAGAAAAAATTCAAGAATCACTTTCATATTTTGAACAAGCTCTTACTTATTACGAAGATTCAAATGATGGTACTGGTCAAGCAAAAGTTTTGCATAACTTAGGCTTTGCTTATACTATGCTAGGAAGTTTTGAACATTCTAAAAATACTTATGAAAGATCAATAAAACAAGCAGAAAATACTGGTAAATATCCTTATGTAATGACTTATAATAATTTAGCTATTATTTATAACTATTTAGGTGATTTTAAAGAAGCTCATTTTTTTGCAGAAAAAGCCTTAAATATAGCCCAACAACTTCAATATAAAAGAGATATGTCTTATGCTTATTGGACTTTAGGAATGATTGCTGCAAATACCGAAGATTATTTAAAGGCCGAAGATTATTTTAATACATGTTCTTCAATAGGAATTGAAATTGGTGATAGACAAACTCAATCTTATGCTTTAAGTGGATTATCGGAAATTGCTAGACTTCAGGGTAAAATATCAAAATCATTGGATCTTATAGATGAAGCAATAAGAAGAAGAGATTTACCAATTGATAATCATGGAAATATAGAACTTTTAGTTCAAAAAACAACTATTTTAATAGATAGTAATAATTTTACTGAAGCTAAAAAATATATTTTAGAGTATTTAATAAAAAAAATTGAAAAAATTAATTATAAATACTATATTACACATTTATATTTCTATTTAGCTTTAATTTATGAAAAAGAAGATAAAAAACTTTCAGATGATTATTCTAAAAAAACATTAGATCTTATAAAAGAGAATAATTACTATTTTTTTCTTAAACAACATAAAATTTTACCCGAATATATAAAAAAGCATGAAAGTAATAATGAAAAAAATGTTTTAGAATTAAAAGCATCTAAAATATCTAAAATAAAATTTTATTGTTTTGGTGATTTAAGAACTTTAATTGAAGATAAAGCTATTCCTAATAAAGAATGGAATGGATTTAAGACAAAATTAGCAATTTCTTATTTATTGCATAATCCTAAAGGAGTAACAAAAGAACAATTAGCAAATTTACTTTATCCTGATACAGATATAACAAGAACAGCTATAAATGTTATTTTATCAAGATTAAGAAAAGCAATAGAACCAGATCTTGGTAAAAATGAGTCATCTAAATATATTATGTTTAATGAAGGTAAATATTTTTTCAATTTTGCATCTAGTTATTTTCTTGATACTGAAGAGTTTAATTACTTAATTAAAGAAAGCAATGAAAATATATCTGAAGATGAAAAACTAACTTTTTTACAAAAAATAATTGCCTTATATGAAGGTGATTTTTTAAATGAATTTACATCAGAGTTTTGGGTTCAATTGGAAAGAGAAAACTATCGAAGAAAAATAGATAAAGTTTTTGAACAAATTTTTGATATTTATTATAAACGAAAAGAATTTGAAGAAATTATAAAAATATCTGAAAAAGAACTTTCTATTGATATTTGTAATGAAAAAGCATTTCAACGAAAATTTAAAGCTCTTATAGGACTAGATAAAAAAGATGAAGTATTAAAACATTATAAAATAATGAAAAATATTCTAAAAACAGAACTTGGAGTAGAACCTAGTCAAGAATCATATCTTTTATATCAAAAAATTTCGCATTAAAATATTTATTTTATGATCTTTTTATATAAAATAAAATAATGAATTAAGCCAAATGCTGAAACAACTGTCCATGTTCCTTCTAGGATAATAAAAGGTAAATAATTTAAAAGAAATGAGGCAAAACAAGCTATTCCTGCACCAACAAAGTTCAAAATTAAATAAATAAAACTATCTTTTTTTACTTTATCGGTAAGATTTAAAAAATAAGCAACCAATAAAATTGTTACTCCAATAAATCCTATCCAATCAGTTTTTGTCATACAAACTCTTTAAAATCAAACAAATATTAAAGAGTATTATAAATTTTTTTCTATTTATTAATCATTTTCATTAATAAGATTTTATATTCTTTTTCGTTTTTACTTTTTAATTTTAAAATAAGATCATTTATCTCTTCATGAAGATCTTCAGGTGTAATTAGTAAAAGATTTTCCAAGTCTTTGTTAATTTTACTACTTTCAAAAAAACGATATTCTGATATTTTTTTTAACTGTTCATAAATTATTGAAAAATCTTTATTAAGTATAATATTACCATTAAGTTCTTCTTCAAAACCATGAATTTTAAATGTAAAGGTGAAATGAGAACAAATATTTAGCTTTGAGGAAACAGAAATATTTCCTTCAAGTTGTTGAACAAGTTTTTTAGCTGTAGTAAGACCTAACCCAGAGCCTTTAAAATTTTGTTTTTCCCCTGCAACTTGATAAAATTCTTCAAAAATATTACTAAAATCAGATTCTATTATTCCAATACCACTATCTTTAACGTCTACTTTTATTTCTTGTTTACTATCATTATTAAATGAAAAATAAACATCTATAAAGCCTTTATGAGTATATTTTGAGGCATTTTCTACGATATTAAATAAAACCTTGTAAATTTTACTCATATCGGCACATATTTTATCTGGTAAATCTTGTGCAAAATGAATATTAATGTCTATTATTTTATCTTGAAGATATTTTTTTACTTCTTCTTTAACTGTTGCCAAATTTTTAATACTAAAAAATGAATTTTTATTTGGTATATTTTCTGCATCCAAAATTGATAACTCAGTAATATCATTTATTAATCGCATTAATCTATTACCATTATTATTAATTCTTTCTGCATATTTAGTTACTTTTTCATCATTATTATTTTTTAATAAATCAGAAAAACCAAGAATTGAATTTAACGGAGTTCTTAATTCATGGCTAATATTTCCTAAAAATTGAGATTTTAATCTATTAATTTTTTCTGCGTCTTCTTTTGCAATTTTAAGTTCTTCATTATTTTTTTCAAGACTATTATTTAATTCTTTCATTTGATCATAAAAACTTGCATTTTCTAAGGATATTGCAGCTTGGGAAGATAAAAGTTTCAAAATTTCAAGTCTATTAGGTGTAAAAACATCTGTTGAAAGATTATTTTCAAGATATAAAATTCCTAATAATTTTGATTGTTTAATTATTGGAATACATAATATAGATCTTGGTTTATTTTTTATGATATATGAATCAGACGAAAAAATACTATCTTTTAATGCATCATTCAAAACAATATCTTCTTGGGTTCTAGCTACATAATTTATTATTGAATGGCATATATTAGGGCTTTCTTCAAATCTAATTGATTGCCTTATATTTGTTTTTTCTTGAATTATAGATCCTTCAGCTTCAATAAATAAATTACCATTATTATTTAAAATTAAAAAACCTTTTTCTGCTCCAGCATTTTCAATCAATATTTTCATTAATTTTTCAAGAAGATTATCTAGTATTATTTCAGCGGAAAGAGTTTGAAAGGCTTTCATAACAGCATTGAAATCAAATTCAAAACCATTATTACTTTTTAAATTAAATGTAAATAAATTTTTAGATTTATCTTTGTTTTCAAACTCATTGTTATTTTTATTATTAATTAAATCTAATTGAACTTTTAACTCATTGATTTGTTTTAACTCATCTTGATTTTTTACGTGAATTAAAAGAATTTTGAATAATTTTTCAGCTTCAGTAAAATTCATTATTAGGTAATAATATTCGTACAATTCCAGATAAATTTGGAAAGTTAATTTATATTTTTCATTCCAAGAGTTTTTGGGAAGTAAATCAAATGCAATTTTAAAATATTTTAATGAAATATCATTTGAAGAGGATATTTTAGATCTTTTACCAGCAATTAAATTTAATTCAGCTAATTTATATTTTTCTTTTTTCTTATTTATTATTTTTATTCCAAAATTAAGTTGTGTAACTATATTAAAAATATTATCTTCAATATCTTCTTCTTTTGTTTCTTTTAATAAAATTTCACCAATATCGTAATGAATTTTAGTTTTATTATCATTACTTATCAAAGAATATGAGGCTTTATGAACAATATCATTTAAAAATTTATTTGTATCTTCTAAAATAAGAATTAAACCTTCATTTAATGCTTCACTAAGATCCATAAAAGTATCCACATCAGATTTTTTATTTATGATAGTAAGGTCTTTAAATGAAAATTCATTTCCTAGACATGAAGCTAATTTTAAAACTTCTTGTGTATTTATCTCTAATTTAGATATTTTGGTAACCATTAAATCAAATACATTTTTTTTGAGTTTGGCTTTTTTTATTTCGTTGATATCCCATTTCCACCCAAAACCAGATTTATAGAAAATTAAGCCCTCATTATATATATTATTTAAAAATTGCTTAACAAAATAAGGTATTCCTTTTGTTTTACTATATATTATTTCAGATAGTATATTAGTATCATTTGTTTTTGAATTAAAAGTATCTATTATTAACTCAATAATATTATCTTTTGTTAATGCAGAAATAGGAAGAATTTTAATATCTGATTTTAATAATTTTAATTCATTAAAAAATATTTGAGAAGAATTAAGTAATTTATTGTCAAAAGCACCAATCAAAAATAAATTATTATTTTTGGATTTTATTATAGTTTTTAATAAATTTATACTTGCAGAATCAATCCATTGCAAATTATCAAGAAAAAGAACAAATGGATTTTCATTATTACCAAAAATATTTATAAATTTATAAAGAATATTATTTATTTCTATTTTAGAAAAATCTATACTTGTATTCAAATCAATTTTACCAGTAATATATTCTATTTCAGGTAAATTATCAATTATTACAGATAAATCTTCACCTAATTCATTTATTAATTTATTTTTCCAAAAAATTATTTTTTCTTGACTCTCAATTAATAATCTTCTTATTAATTCTTGAAATGCTTGAAAAATTGAAAAATAAGGCGTTTCACTTTTAAACTTATCAAAAGTAGCAAGAAGAAAAGGGCTTTTTTTACTGCTTATTATTTTTTGCGTTTCATTTATAATCGTTGTTTTACCAATTCCATTAGAACCTTCAAATAAAATAAAATCTCTATTTATATTTTTTTTTTCAAATTCTATGATTAAATAATTTATCTCATCTTCTCTTCCATATATTTTTTGAGAAATTTGAAATTTATCTGAGACATCAAGTTTACCCAAAACAAAGTTTTGTATTTCTTCGTTATTATTTAATTTTTCCATACAAAATTCAAAATCAGATTTTAAACCATAACCACTTTTGTATCTATCTTCAGGATTTTTTTCAAGTAATTTCATTATAATATTTGAAATTACTTTAGGAATATCTTTTTTTAGTTTGTATGGAGGAATAGCTTTTTTTGCTATATGAAAATGAATAAGTTCCATTGCATCATTAGATTTAAAAGGTAATTCAGATGTAATCATTTCATAAAAAATAATTCCTAGAGAATAAAGATCCGTTCTATAATCAATAGGCTTATTCATCCGTCCTGTTTGTTCTGGAGAAACATATAGTAAAGATTTTTTTTGAAACATTTGATTTGAAAAATTTTGATTTATTAAAGAAGCCGAACTAAAATCATTTATTTTAATACACATAGTTTCTGGGTTTATAAGAATATTTTCTGGGTTTAAATTATTATGAATTATATTATTTTTATGCAAGTCTGCAATTGATTGAGATAATTGAATTGCTATATTTAAAAATTCTTCTAAACTAATATTTTTATTTAAATATGATTTTAATGAAATTGCATCAAAATCTTCTAAAACTAAAGCTATTCTTCCACTGAAATTTTCTATATTGTATATTTTAGTAATTCCATCTAAGGAAATATTTTTTATTATATCAAACTGAGATATAAATTCTTCAATTTCATCTTGTGAAGGAGTTTCATTTTTTAAAACTTTTAATATAACATTTTTTTTTGTTTCATTAAAAATAGCCTTATATATAGTTACATTAGAACTATCATAAAGTCTTTTTAATATTTTATAACCTGGAATATTTAGCATTACTTATAAAGTACTTTTTTTAATTTTATTCATAATTAAATTTTAATTTCTTATAATAAATCCCAGAGTACTGGAACCATGTTTGTATTAACACCAAAGCAAAGCTCTGGAAAAAAAATCTCATTTTTTTACACCTTGGTGCAGAGTTTCACTGTATTACTAATAAAATAAAACATAGAAAAGACGTACTTCTATTATAATAATTATAACAAAATTAAAGTAAATGTAACAGCATATAAACAACACTTCATAAAGATAAATTACTTATAATTAAAATAAATATTTATATATTAGTTTATTTTTATTAATAATAACCATAAGAAGCTATTTGTAGTTAAGATAAACAAATTTAATCAATCTGAAATTTATTTACTGAGCATTTTCATCAATAAATTTCTATATTCTATTTCATTTCGACTTTTTAATTTTATAATTAATTCATTTATCTCATCACAAAAATTGCGGGGAGAAATTTGCAAAAGCTCATCTAAATCTTTTTTAATTTTACTACTCTCAAAAAAACGATATTCTGATATTTTTTTTAACTGTTCTGAAATTAAAGAAAAATCTTTATTAATTATACCTGTATTTTTATTATTAGTTACTTTTGTTTCTGTTTCAAAACCATAAATTTTAAAAGTAAATGTAAAAACTGAGCCAATATTTATTTTTGAAGTAACATAAATCTCTCCATCAAGTTGTTCAATAAGTTTTTTTGCAGCTGTAAGCCCCAATCCAGATCCTTTAAAAGTTTGTTTTTCTCCTGCTACTTGATAAAACTCTTCAAAAATATTATTAAGGTCAGATTCAAGAATTCCAATACCAGAATCTTCAACCTCGACTTTAATATATTGTTTTTTATCATCTTTAAAAGAAAAAGTAATATTAATAAATCCTTTATTGGTATTTTTTGAAGCATTTTCAGCAATATTCAATAGTACTTTATGAACTTTACTCATATCAGCAGATATTTTATCTGGTAAATCATCTGAAAAATAAATATTAATATCAACTGGTTTTGTTTGAAGATATTTTTTGACTTGCTCTTTAACAGTAGCTAAACTTTTAATACTAAAAAATGAATTTTTATTTGGTGTGTTTTCACCATCAATAATTGATAGTTCTGTTATATCATTTATTAATTGCATTAGTCTATTACCGTTATTATTAATTCTTTCTGCATATTTCGTTACTTTTTCATCATTATTAGTTTTTAATAAATCAGAAAAACCAAGAATTGAATTTAAAGGGGTTCTTAATTCATGACTAATATTGCTTAAAAATTGAGATTTTAATTTATTTGCTTTTTCTGCATCATCTCTTGCTTTTATTAATTCATTATTATTTTTTTCTAAGGTTTGACTATAAATAGCTAATTGTTCATTTGATATTTTAAGATTTTTCGCTTGTAAACTTACTTCATTAATTAATCTTTTATTTATAATTTTTACCGAAATTAAGTTACAAATACCAGAAAGAAGTTTTAGATCATCTCCTTTAAAAGCAATAATACTTTTACTAGAGTCAAGTAAAATAACACCTAATAATTCATTTCCCATTACTAACGGGGCTACCATAGTACATTGTAAATTAAGTGCAATAATCGATTTGCTTTTTTCAATAAGATTATTACCAAAATCTGATGCAATAAAGCCTTTCTTTTCATTAATAGCTAAATTAACAATTGTTTTTGAATAAACAACTTGTTCTATATTTTTTTCTTTTCCTTCATGCCAATAAATTTTGGGACTTAATATATCATTATCCGAAAGAAAAATTACTGCACGAGTTGACATCGGGAATAATAATGTTAGTTCTTGTAAAACAAAATTAAATAGAGATGTTAAATCAAAAATAGAAGAAATTCTTTGACCAAATGAATATAAAAAACCTAATTTTTCACTTATTTTTTGAAGATCTGGAGAGCCTTGAGTAGTACTTTTTAAAGCTTCTTCTGAAAATTCGGCAGGATCATATTTTGCCATAACACTAAGATTTTCATTACTATAAGTATCTAAATTTTCTTGATTTTCATCTTCTTCTTCCCAATAATATCGAAAAGATAAAGTTCCTATTTTTATTTCATCTTTAATTTTTAATTTTATAAAATTAAACGGCAGAATCTTTTCTTTGTTAATAATAGTTCCATTACTTGAATTAAGATCCATTACTTGTATTATATTATCAAAATAAAAAAATAATAAATGCTTATTTGAAATAGAATTATCAGGAATAATTATATCAACTCCTATAGCACGTCCAAGAAATTGATTACCAATTTTTAGATAATATTTTTTTTTATTCATTTCCAGATAATGTTTTATCATTAACTCTCCTAAATTTAAAAAACTTCCTCTTGTCCGTTTTTATCTAATAAATATTTTTTTAATAACTAGCCACAGATTACACGGATAACACAGATAACATCTATTATATAAAAATAATATCTGTGAAATCTGTGTAATCTGTGGCTAAAATATTTTTTACTCTTTTAAATCTTTTCCTTGCATAACACTTATTACATCTAATAAATTATTAATTCTAAAAGCCATTCCCTCTTCAGCTCTTTTAATAAAACTGATATACTCTTTTATTTTTTCAATATTCAAATCATCAGATTTTTCAATTATGCGAACATATTTATCAATCACTTTTATCGGGGAACTTAATTCGGTAAAAATCATATTGGTGAACATATCTATTTCTTCATTCTGTTTTTTTACTACGGCAACTTTTTGTTTTAATTGATGATTTAAATTGGCAATCTTTAGTGTAGAAGAAATTCTTGCTTTTAATTCAATATGGTTTATAGGTTTATGTAGAAAATCAACTGCCCCTTCTTTAAAAAAATTTGAAAGAGTTTCTTTTTCTGTATCAGCAGTTAAAACAACTACAGGAATTTTTGCATACTCAGGTTTATTTTTAAGTATCTTTAAAGTTTGAAGACCATCTTGTTCTGGCATGAAATAATCTAATAAAATTAAATCAGGCATTTTATATTCAAGTACATCAAGAATTATAGTAGGATCATTTATTGAATTAAAATCATAATCAAATTCTTTTAGTAATTCTTCCAGAACGGCAATGTTATCAACGTTATCGTCAACAACTAAAATTAAAGGTTTTTTCATTTTTTTCTCCTATTTTAATATTAATTTTCGATCATTTTTTTCAAAGAAAAATTGTAATCTTCTTCTTTTTTATTTTTTAAATACCCAAGTAATTCAAAAATATCTTTTTGTGTACTTTCATTTACTTGATTTATAAGCTTTTCTAGTTCATTTTGGATTTTACTACTTTCAAAAAAACGATAAGATTTTATTTTTTTTAGATTTGATATTATTTTTGTATAATCTTTTTTAACAAATTCTTTAATTTCATTTTCTTTAATACACATATCAGTATATATTCCAAAAGAATAAAGAGTTTTTGCTATTTCATCAAATGAAAATGGTTTGGAAATATAATCATCAAAACCATGTTTCAAAAGTTTTTCTTTATCACCACTCATAGCATTAGCAGTACATGCAATAATTGGAATATCTTTTAGATGTTCTATAAAATTTAATTTATTTAAAGCTTCTACTCCATCCATTTTAGGCATTTCGATATCCATAAGAATTAGAGTCGGTTTAGAATAAAGACAATGTTCAATTGCATCAAAGGCATTATCAAAAAAAGAAACTTGATATTTATTTAAAAATTCTTTTAATAATAAACGATTTGATTCTTCATCATCAACGACTATAATATGCTGAGGGGTTGATTTATTTGTAGTATTACCCAATTCGTTTTTTTGATAATAATCATTATTTTTAATATTATTAAATAACTCTGTCATTTTTGATAATTCAATAGGTTTAACAAAATAGTCGAGAATAGGGTAATGTAAATCTTCATGACGATCTTGTATTGAAATAAAAACTACTGGAATTTTAAACGTTTTTTCATTTGTTTTTAGCTGTTTTAAAAGATCATAACCATTCATATTTGGCATTTGTATATCAGATATAATAAGTTTAGGATTATATTTTATAGCTAATTCAAGAGCATTTTTTGAATCGGTACAAGTAATTACTTTAAAATCTGATTTATTGGCTATTGTTTTTAATAATTTGATTGAACTAACATCATCATCAACAATCATTATAATATTTTTAAAATCGGGATCTATTTTATCACTTTCAAACATTTGAAGTTTATTTTTTGGTATTTTATTAAATTTAAATTTAAATGTAAAAATAGAACCTTTTCCATAAACTGAGGTTGCATCAATATCTCCACCAAGTAATTTTGCAATTTTTTTAGAAATAGGTAAACCAAGCCCTGAACCCTTAATATTTTGAAATTCGTCTTGCACTTGATAAAATTCTTCAAAAATATTTTCTAAATCAGATTCCTTTATTCCATGTCCTGTATCTGTAACGCTTATTTGTATAAAATCAATATTTTCTTTGCAAAGACTAAACTCTATATTTATATAACCTTTTTCAGTAAACTTAACAGAATTACTGGCTAAATTAAGTATAATTTGATAGATCAGATTTTCATCTGAGTAAATAACATCAGGAAGATTTTTTGAATAAATTAAATTTAACTCAAGTCCTTTTTTATCAACTAATATTTTAAGATCATTAACTATTTTATCAAAAGTATTTATTCTAAAAATTGAATTATTAATATTTACTTTACCATCTTCTATTTTTGAAAGATCTAAAATATCATTTATTAAATTTAATAATCTCTTTCCATTTTTATTTATAATTGTGCTATATTCTTTTACTTTAAGATCAGTATTATTTTGTAATAGTTCTGAAAAACCAAGTATAGAATTCATTGGAGTTCTTAGCTCATGACTCATGTTTGCCATAAATTGTGATTTGAGTTTACTCGCTTTTTCAGCTTTTTCTTTTGCAAAAATTAATTCTTGTTTTTGATAAAAAAGCTGTTCAAATATATCAACTTTAGATTGAATAATAATAGGGCTAAAAGGTTTATAAATAAATTCAATTGCTCCTTGAGCAATAATTTTAATTATTTCAGCATCATCTTTTCCATGACCAGTTAAAATAATTACTGGAATTAGACTTGTTTTTTTATCATTTTTTAATTTTTTTAATAAAATAAATCCATCCATT
>JBBTGK010000086.1:0-8086 GCA_038060635.1 Cyanobacteriota bacterium
TTTATTAATTAGATTCTTCCATAGTACTTGATCTAGTTGCATTTTTAATCTTCTAATCTCCTTAATATAAAAACTTAAAAAGAATTAATTTATAAAATTACCCATAAAATAGTGGAGGTTAAAAATGGAAAGAGATTATGAGGATGATAAAATAGAAGCTATTTATGAAAGAATGGAAATGTTTAAAGAAGTTCTTGAAACTGAAGATGCAGAAGATTTAATTGCAAATTATGGTATGGGAAAAGGTCTTTTTGATCTTGAAAAGTATGAAGAAAGTATCCCTTATTTGAAAAAAGCTATTGAAATAAAGAAAGATTATTCTACTGCTTATTTATATTTAGGTAAATCTTTGGAATTTAATAATAAAAAAGAAGAAGCCCTTGATATTTATAAAATTGGAATAAATGAAGCCTCTAAAAAAGGTGATCTTATGCCTTTAAAAGAAATGGAAAAAAGAAAAAGTAATTTAGTATTGTAGAATTAAATAAAAAAATAAATTATTTGTAATTAATAAAATTTAACTTTTTTTTAGGCAAAAAAAACTCAAATAAAAACACTTAATGTGATTCAAATATTTGTTATTAAGATACTTAATATGTAATTATTATAATATAATGTTTAAAACTACTTTATCTATAAAGTAAAAAAAACGTATGTTTTTATCTAATAAAAAATTTTATATTGAGCTTTGATATAAGTTTTCATGTAAGGGTATATATAACAATGAATTATAGTTTTAGAAATAAATATTTTTTGCTATTTTTGTCTTCGCTTCTTTTTTGGTTTATTTTTTCTGATAAAACTTATGCAGCAACACAAAATTTACGAATTGTTCAAGATTCAATTCCAACAACTATAACTGATGCTCCTTTTGGCGGAACAATTAGATATAGATTAACTGTTACAAATTTAGTAAATTTACCAGCTGCAAATATTTCTATAACAGATAACTTACCAGTAGGAATAACTGGTGTTACATGGACATGTGCTGGAACAGGCGGTGGAACTTGTCCTGCAAGTGGTTCTGGTAATGTAAATATAACAACAGCTTCTGTAACTGGAACAGCCTCAACAATAGTTGTTACTATAACAGGAACAGCCCCTTTTTCAGGAACATTTCCAACACCTGTTACAAATAGTGCAACAACAACTGTTGGTGCAGGTGATACCGATTCTAATTTAGCAAATAATACTACAACACCAGCTCTTACAACCAATGTAAACTATGAAGATTTTGGAGATGCTCCAGATAGTTATGGAACACTTTTTGCATCAAATGGAGCAAGGCATACTTATAATCCTCAATTAAGAATGGGAGTTTTGTTAGATTCTGAAGTTGATGGAGTTCCTGGGGTAAACGCAAATGGTGATAATATTCCAAGTCAAACAAATGTAGCAGATGAAGATGGCTTATCTCTTATTCCTAGTTTAGTTTCAGCACAAACTACAGCATATTCAATGAGTGTTAATGTAAAAAACTTTACAGCCTCTACAGCTAATTTAATTGGTTGGATTGACTTTAATAGAGATGGTGTTTTCACAGCAGCTGAAGCTTCAACGCCTGCAACTGCTGTTACAGGAATTAATGGAAATGTAACTCTTACTTGGCCTGCAAATGTTTCAGGTTTAGGAGGAAGCCCTCCTGTAGCTGGAGCATCATATATAAGATTAAGAATAACAACAGCAAGTATTACATCAGCTGATTTTTTGGGGTTGAAATCTGATGGAGAAGTAGAAGATTATTCTATTAGTATTGTAGCCGCGGCGGCGGGTACTGGAACAATAACATCATCAGTTTATATTGACAATAATTATAACGGAGCTTTTGATACAAATATAGATAAAGGATTAGCAAATGTTCCTGTAACTTTGCAAAATCCAGCAGGAACGGTTTGTACAACAGTATTAACTGATTCTAGTGGTACATATAGGTTTACAAATTTAGCTCCAGGTTCATATACAGTAGTTGTAAATGGTAAAAATTCTGCATCTTGTGGAACTCCATCAGGAATTCCAGCAACTGGTCTTTTTGCATCCCCGCCAACTGGATATGGTGGAACAACAACAAGTAGATTATCTGGTGTAAATGTATCAAGTGGCGTTGATTCATTGATTACTAGTTTCGGAGTTGCTTTATTAAGTGGTCTATCTTCATTTGAAAATACTTGTCCAGTTGATGGTTTTCTTGCAGAAAATCCTACATTTGCAATTACAGCACAAACAACACTTAACTCTATTTCAATTATTACCAATGCGAAATCTACTTTAGGTCCTAAAGCTACAATTGAATATAATGCAATGGGTTTTAATAATAAAGATGCTTATTTATATGGTATAAGATTAAATTCATCAGATTTAGTTAGAATAGATAAAGCTGGTTATGCCTTAACTCTCGGTGAAGTAATTGGATTACCTTTACCCGTTGTTAATGTGAGTCCTTATTTTGCTGGAGACTATAATCCATTTAATGATTTTTTATATGTAAATGGTTTAGGTACTGCAAATATTTATGCGTTAAATACAAATACTATAACTCTTGATTCTAGTAAAACTATAACTCTTTCACCTACTCTTAGTTTCGTTGATTTTGCTTTTAATCCTACACCAAATCCATCTGATAGTAAAAATTATATATATGGAACACTATCTTCAGATGTTTCCAATATCTATAAAATAAATCCTTCACCAGGAGTAACAACAGCTATAACTATTACACCAACTGGGTTAATTGGAAATGAAAGCTCAGCTCCAAGGGGGCTTTTTGCAGGTTTTTTTGATCCAGATAACAATTTTTATGTAGAGAATAATTTTACAACATTACAAAGAATAAAATTAAATACAAATCAAGATGCTGCAAGTGCAATAACAATACAATCTGGGGCGACTGACTTAAAAAGAACAGATGGAGCAAGATGTCCGTTTTCTAAAGTAATAACAGATGCGTTTGATTTTTATGCACCCAATACAACAAGTGTTTTTCCTGGTGCAACTGTTATATATCCTCATAAATTAACTGCAACATTAGCTGGAAGTGTATCTTTAAATATAAATAGTTCTGAAGGTTATATTGTTACTGTTTTTAAAGATGTAAATAATAATGGGTTACTGGATGCTGGGGATACTGCAATTACAGATTTAGCAAATATTTCTATTCCAGCTCCTCCTGCACCTACTCCGAGTAACACTAAACCTATTAGTGAAGTAAATATTTTAATAAGATTTCAAGCCCCTGCAAGTGTAGCATCCACAATAGTTGAATCAACTACTTTAAGTAGTACTTTTACTCCATCTGGTTCTGCCTTTGATCCAGTAGTAAAAACATTGGTTGATATTACTAAGATTGGAGAATTAAAAGGAGGTACATTAAGATTAGATAAAACAGTTACAAATAAATCTTTTAAGCCAGATGGCTTTACTCTTTTTGATCCTACAGGAAAAACGGCTAACCCTGGACATATTTTAGAATATACTCTTACTTATACAAATATAAGTGGTTCAACTCTAAAAAATATAAAAATAAATGATATAGTTCCTCCAAACACAACTTTTATAAGTGCTGGTTTTAATGCTCCTGCAACAGGTACATTCACTGGACCAACTGGTGCAGCTAGGACACTGGTTTGGGATTTAGGGGCTTTTGTTTTACCTCAAAATGGAACTGGTTCTGTTACTTTTAGGGTTAGTATTGATTAAAAAGTAAAAAAAATGTTTTACTAAACCTCTTAAATAGAAAATATTTAAGGGGTTTTTTATTAGTTTTAAGAACACCCTAAGCAGAGCTTCAGCCTATTACAACAAGATTTACTTGTTGCAGAAGTTCTACTTCGGAGTTAAAAATAATAGAGTTCACTTTTAGGGATTTATTTTGTTTTGTGTTAGTTAAATTTTTTTAGATAAAATAAAAAAAGAATGTATAATTTATAATATGGCAAAATCTTTTAGAAAATTAAGGGCGGTTTTACATAAAAAATGAGCAAAAAAAACTTTGAATTAAAATCAAATTATACTCCATCAGGAGATCAACCTCAAGCAATTAGTGAGCTTATTAGTGGTCTTGAAAAAGATCTAAAACATCAAACTTTATTAGGTGCAACAGGTACAGGTAAAACTTTTACAATTGCAAATGTAATACAAAAATATAATAAACCTACTTTAGTAATTGCTCATAATAAAACCTTGGCTGCTCAACTTTGTAATGAACTAAAAGATTTTTTTCCTAATAACGCTGTAGAATATTTTATAAGTTATTATGATTATTATCGTCCAGAAGCATATATTACCAAAACAGATACTTATGTAGAAAAATCTTCGGTAATAAACGAAGAAATAGATAGATTAAGACACTCTGCAACCAGATCTCTTTTTGAAAGAAATGATACTATTGTTGTTTCAAGTGTTTCATGTATTTATGGTTTAGGTCTTCCAGATGAATATCTAAAAGCTTCTATAAGATTAAATACTGGCGATGAAATAAGTAGAAAAGATATTATTTTAGCATTAGTAAATATTCAATATGAACGAAATGATGCTGTTTTAGAAAGAGGTAAATTTAGAGTAAAAGGTGATGTAATAGAAATTTATCCAGCTTATGATGATTTTTTTACAAGAATTGAACTTTTTGGAGATGAAATAGAAAAAATAAGTTCTTATAATCCTGTTAACATGTCTCTGATTCAAAAAATAGATCAAATTGTTATTTATCCAGCAAAACATTTTATTATGTCTCCTGATGGTTTGGAATCTGCAATGTTAAGAATAGAAAAAGAATTAGAAGAAAGAACCGAAGAATTCAGAAGTCAAAATAAGCTTTTAGAAGAGCAAAGATTAAGTCAAAGAACCAAATATGATTTGGAAATGATGAAAGAAGTTGGTTATTGCCAAGGAATAGAAAATTATTCACGCCAATTGACAGGAAGAAATGAAGGGGATTCTCCAGAAACCTTAATGGATTATTTTCCAGATGATTTTTTGGTAATTATTGATGAATCGCATGTAACTTTACCTCAAATAAGAGCAATGTATGCAGGTGATAGATCTAGAAAAATGAATTTAGTCGATTTTGGTTTTAGATTACCTTCAGCTCTAGATAATAGACCTTTAAAATGGGAAGAATTTTTATTAAAAACAGATAAAGTTATTTTTGTTTCTGCTACTCCAGCACCTTTTGAATTAGAAAATAGTAAACAAATTGTGCAACAAGTAATAAGACCAACAGGATTAATTGATCCTGAGATTTTTGTAAAAGAAACTAATAATCAAATAGATGATTTACTTTCAGAAATAAAAATGAGAGTAGCAAAAAATGAAAGAATTTTAGTAACAACTCTTACAAAAAAAATGGCAGGAGAATTATCTATTTATCTTAGAGATTTAAGTATAAAAGTAAAATATTTACACTCTGATGTAAAACCAATAGAAAGAATAGAAATTCTTTCAGCTTTAAGAGAAGGTCAATTTGATGTTTTAGTTGGAGTTAATTTATTAAGAGAAGGATTAGATTTACCAGAAGTTTCTTTAGTAGCAATTATGGATGCAGATAAAGAAGGTTTTTTAAGATCAGAAACTTCTTTAGTTCAAACCATAGGAAGAGCCGCAAGAAATTTAAATGGTAAGGTTTTTATGTATGCCGATAAAATGACAAATTCTATGGATAGAGCTATAAAAGAGACTGAACGAAGAAGAAAAATACAAACTGCATATAATGAAAAAAATAATATAACTCCTACAACTATTATAAAATCTAACTATAACCCTATTTTAGAAAAATTAAGAGTGGCTGATAATTCAGCAGATTATATATTAGACGATGATGATTTTAATATTGAAGATATTCATAAAATAATAAAAAAATTAGATGTTGAAATGAAAGCTTTTTCAAAAAATCTTGAATTTGAAAAAGCAGGAGAAATAAGAGATCAAATTTTAAGATTACGTTCTTTAGAATCAAAATCAAAAGGATATTAATGAATTAAATATGATAAAACCGTATATAGGTAAAGTTTGTCCTTTTTGTGTTAGCCCTCTGAATGAAATTCAAGATGTTATTTTTTGTTTTGAATGTAAAAAACCACATCATAAAGAATGTTGGCAATATAATCTAAATAAATGTGCTAACTTTGGTTGTAAAGGTAATAAAATTGATGAAAATTATCTTAAACCATCTTCTATTGCTAAAAATATAGCACCTGTTCCAATTGTTATTGAACCTCCTCAAAAAATTATAAAACCTGAGGTAAAGCAATTAAAACTTAGAGTAATAAAAAAAACAATAAAAAAGAACCCTGTTATTATAATAAATAAAAATGAAAAAGAAGATGAGTTTGTTTCTGTTCCAAAGCCAACAGAATTACCTTCTTATATAAATGACCCTTTAATAAAACCTGATTTTTTATCAATTGATAAAAATAAAAATAAAAATTTTAGAAAAGCTTTTCCTTTACCAGTAATAAAATATCCTAAGAAAAAAAATGAAGATTATTATGAACCTGTACCTGTTCCAGATTTTGAGATACCAGATTATGTTACAGAAGATTTAACTAAGCCTGAAGAACCAAAAGTGGGTTATGTTCCTAAAATACCAGAATATTTAAGGTTAAAAATTCAGAATATACAAAAGAAAAAAGAAAAAGATAGAAAAAAATTAAAATTAATCGAAAAACCTGAAAGATATGTTCCTGATTATGTTAATTTAAAAGAAATTCCTAAAAAAAAGAAAAAGAAAAAAATCCCTCAATATTATAAACCTTTACTGATGTATCCACCCACTCCTATAACTCATAATGATTATGATACTTATTTACCAATAGAAAAACCAGAAGCATATATTCCTGGATACGTTTATACAGAAATAGAAGATAATGAAATAATGAAAAAGCTTTTACCAGATGAGTTATTAAAAAGTAGAAATTGTATTCATTGCAAACAAAATTTTAAAATAGAATTACTTATTTGCCCTTTTTGTAAAAAAACTCAAAATAAAGATGATTATCGTTATTTAAATTATGTTAAACCAAAAGAAAAAGAATTATCTGATACGATTGATATTGTTGATTCAAGAGTTATTTTTGTAAATTTAATTGGTTTAAAATCTCTTTCTTTGCATAGAAATGGAACTTACCTTTCTTTTGGTTGTAAAGATAAAAATGTAAGAATTTGGGATTTAAATAAAAAACAAATGATAAAAGAATTAGAAGGTCATAAAAACTATGTTAATAGTGTAGATTTTAGTCCTGATGGAAGATATTTAGCTTCTGGTAGTATAGATACAACTATTAGAATTTGGGATGTTGAAACTGGTATTTGTAAAAAAGAAATTACAGGAAATCCAATGGGGTTTAATTATATTAAATATAGCCCGGATGGTGATTATATTATTTCTTCTAGTGGTGAAGGAATGATAAAAGTTTGGGAAAGATTTAATGGTATTTGTGTAAGAGCATTAAAAGCTGATATGAGTTGGGTAAATTTAGCTACTTTTAGTCCTAATATGGAGTTTGTTTGTTCTTGTGATGCAGATAATATGATAAGAATTTGGGATATAATGGATTCTAGACATATAAAAACCCTTGTAGGTCATTTTGATTCTGTTAATGCCATTGTTTATAGCCCAGATGGAAGATATTTAGCTTCTGCAAGTAATGATAATACAATTAAAATTTGGGATCTAGAAGGTCAAGAAAAAATTAAAAATTTATTAGGGCATTTTGATGCTGTTAATTCAATAGATTTTAGTCCAGATGGAAGGTATTTGGTTTCTGGTAGTAATGATAAAACTATTAAAATTTGGGATACAAGTACATTAAAGTGTGTTAGAAATATACAGGGGCATAATGCAATCATTAATTCAGTTATTTATGGTCATAATGGAAGTTATATTATTTCTGCTGGTGAAGATAAAACTATAAGAATTTGGTATTTGATTTAAGAATAAAATTTATTAAATTGATTATAATATTGCGGACGGAACATTTTAAAAACAATAGAATCGACTCATACAATAGTAATGGCAGGCGTAAAGCAACTGCCACTACTATTATATTCGTTAACTTAAAAAATCAAAATGGAACTAAACAAAAACTTGTAAAGG
>JBBTGK010000087.1:0-5317 GCA_038060635.1 Cyanobacteriota bacterium
AAGTATAGTCTAATTTACCTACGTGACCTGCACTAGAAGTTATTTTATCATTTTCATAATTGGCAACAACACTAGCATTTTGTGCATTTATTTGAGAGTCTTTATTTTTAAAATTAACACTATTAGCATTAGCAGATAAATCTTTTATTTTTCCTTTATCATCATAATTTACATTTAAATTTCCACCAACTACTTTTGCTGTATTAACTTTATCTTGAAAATTAACTTCATCAGCTTTAGCATTGATATTTTTTAATTGTCCATTTGCTCCTTGTGTCATAGAAAGAGTAGTATTACCTTTTACGTTAAGATTACTACCATCTTTTAGGTTTATATTAGGGTTTTGAGCTGTTATTTCAGTTAAACCACTACCATCGGCATTTTGTATTAATTTTACTTGTGCGTTATCAGCAGAGATATTATTACCATCTTTGATAATTTTTATATTTTCACCTGTTAACAAAGCACTAGAAGCACCAGTTTCTTTATTTTTTTCTAAATCAAAGCTCATTTTATCAGCAGTAACAACAGCACCAGCTTTTTTTAAATCAAGATTTGTAGATGAGATATTAAGGTTTGATTTTTGAGCATTTTCACTTTGTAATGCTTGAAAATTTTTCATTCCAACATGAGTATCACCTTTGTCGTATAAAATAGAATCTGCTGCCAATTTCATAGAGCCATCAGTATTTTGATATAAACCCGCATTAGTTAAATCAACTTTTCCATCAGTCATATTTACAACAGCTTTATCTGCTTTTATTACACTACTTCCAGTTTCACGATTTATTTGAGCTGTAGCGTTAGTTAACTTAGTATCAGTTCCACCTGATTTTACATCCAAATTTCCCATAGATAAATAATCTAATTTATTACCTAATTGAATATTTGTATTACCAGCAGAAACTTGTGTACTTCCATTTTGTAATAACATAGAAGGTGAATTTATTTGAAAACCAGAACCACTTTGACTTAATGTAGAGCCAGAACCAAGCATAAAACCATTTCCAGAACCATCATTATATCCAATAGGAACCTTTATTTTTACAGGAAAAGGAAGTATAGGAGGTAAGGAACTTTCAACTGCATTCATTGCTTTTGAATAAGATTCAACAACTGATTTTACATTATCGGCAACACCAGTAGGAGTATTTTGTGTAAGTGAAAGTAATTGTTTATTTAAATCATTTAATGCTTTAGTATCAGGTAAATTATTTAATTGTCCAGCATTAGGAAGTTTTTTATTTGTATTTCCCAAAGTATTGGAAAGATTTTTTAACGAATTATCTATTTCTCCTAAAGGAGATTTTGTATTCCCTAAATTACTAGAAAAAACTTGTAAAGCTTTATCTATTTGACCTAGAGGAGCAGATGATATGCTTTTTGTCATATCTGAAAGCCCTTGAAGCATATTAGGAGGTAAATCTCTTGAGCCTTCCATCATTTTATCAACAGAACTTACCATATTGCTTATGATTTTTAAATCATTTTCTACAATATTTGGTTGTTTTTCTTGTTGTCTTGGAAAAGATAATCTTTCAAAACTTTGTCTTAATAACTCATCTCTAACGCTCATTAACATTAAAGTTGACGGTGAAATTTTACCAGAGCTTTGGGCTTTGATACTTTCTGTTTCTCTTGCAGTATTTTTTAATGCAGAAATAGTTTCTTTTTGTTTATCGGTTAGGTTTTTAGAATTACTTTCTATTCCTAAAATATTATCATTTTTAGAAACGATATTTAAATTTAAATTTCCATCTTGAGAAACTTTGTTAGTAACACTAGAAATAAGTTGATTTATATGATTATTTAATTTATTAGTATCAACACCTGATGTTTTTAACGAAACTAAAATAGAAGATAATTTTTGATTTACTTGATTAACTTTTTCATTGTTATCTAATTTATTTGAATTTAAAAAATTACTTAAATCAGATATTTTTTCATTTATAATTTTTGCTTTTTCAGGAGGAATATTTTGATTAGTTATTATATTTTTTATTTGATTATCAAGCTGTTTTATAGAATCTTTTGTACTAACTTTGGTATCTTGAAATGTATTATCATTCTCTATAAAGCTTATACTTTTATTACCACTTCCCAAAGAACTTTTTATTTTTAAGTCTTCTTTTGGTGTTGAAATAATTTCTTTTTTATTTTCAGTAAATTCAATAACAGGTAAACTAGTAGCTTTTTTAGGAGCTACAACAGGTTCAACTAGGTTTGACTTACTTAATCTATTTACACTATCCATATTTTTATTTACTTAAAATCTTATTTTTAAAAAACAATAAACCATACATTTTTATTATATGGTTTTTTTCATTTTTATTGCTAAAAAGTTTACTAAAATGATTTATGTAATTTTATTTTAGCTTCACCTGAAGTTGCAATTTGAGATTTAAATTAAAGGATCATTCTTTAATCATTACTACCTCTATTTTCAAAAGCAGGAAAATTTGTTAAAAAATATTTCTTAATCTTCACCAAAGATACACAAAATAAATTTATTTCTGTTATAATTATTTTATTAAAAAATGTAAGGTAGTTTAATGTTTAAATTTCTTGGAGATAAAATTAAAAAAGAAAAGAATAAAGTTCTTTCTTATTCTGAGAATGTATCTGTTTTTCAAACAATTAAAGAAATAAAGAAAGAATCTAGTAATGAAGATAAATTATCTGATAAAGATAAAAATTTTGATAAACTTTATTCTGATGCCTTTGATGATTTTAATATGTTCTATGAAAACAACTCTTTTAATGTGGATTTTCTTAAAAAGGCTTCAGAAAAACTTGCATCTGCTATAGAATTAAGACCATCAAAACCTAAGCCTTATTTACTTTTAGCCTACATTTATTATATTATTGGAAATATTTCACTTTCTGTTAAATATATGAAAATAACTCAACAACTTGATAATACATTACCTCAAATAGTACAGTTACAAGATTTATTAAATAAAAAATTATAAAAAAAGGAATAAAATTATGTCTGGAATTGGTTCTTCTACAGCTTCTTCAAGTATTAAATCTCTTTATATTCCACCAACAGGTGCACCTCCACTTCTTGTAGATCTTCCTATTATTAGTTCAAAACCATTAGTTCCTTATCATGTAACATCTAGTTTTGCTCTCCCATCTACTAGTTCAGTTGCATCTGATCTAACATCTGCTTTTAAATCACTTCAAGATCCTACAACTATACATAGTCATGCATCATCAGCATCTATTGCAATATATAGCATGGAAAATGATCGCACATTATCGGATACTATAGTTAACCGTGGTCATTTTGGAACTGATGGTGATCATAGAGAAACATCTAATTTAACTTTATCAGGTCATAAATCAGGATTTCACGAAGTATTTCCTACAGGTACTTTTAATCTATTACGCTCTTCTGCAAGTACTGGAAATTATAATTTAGGAAAATATGGTACAGGGAATCCTAATTCTGTAAATATGATATTAGAAGTATCAAGTAATTTTAGAACAGATACAGCTAGAACACTTATGTCTCTTCCTGGAGGTGGTGTTATTGGTCATACTCATTCAGGTTATCCTAGAAATACTCAAGAAGATGCACATGATTTACTTAGAGATCCAATAATGTATATAGCAACTTTAGATCCTTTAGATCCTTCACTTCAGGGTGTTTTAACAAAAGAATCCTTATCTTGTATTATAGGTTCTATAGGTGTTTCTTCTATGGCTCCTGCAGAAATTATAGAATCTTCAGGTATTCAAAGTAAATTATCATCTGGTGTTATGACTGATTCTTCTGCACATACTAATTGGGAAAAAACTCGAAATGATGCTAAAGCTAGAGTTAATTTTGTTTATGATTCTTTGAGTTTACCAGAACAAGATTTTGTTAGACATTTTGCTGGAGATTTTCTTTCTAAAGTTAGCCCTCCAATAGGTTCTGCTATTACAAGATCACTTGGAGCAAGAGCAACTTCTGTAGATAGAGATGAAGCATTTGTACAACCAATATCAGGTTTTGTTGGTGGTTCTACAATGGCTATGCATTCTGCTTTTGGAGGAAGTGTTCCTAGTGCTATGGTTTCTTCATCTTTTGGAAGTATTCCTATGGCTTCTAAAAGCATTGATGTTTTCCCTCCAATATTAATAAAAGATTTGGGTTATTATATGACAGAACCATTTAGAACTGATAGACGTTAGAAAATAAGATATTTTATTCTAAAAAGTATAAACTATTTCAAGTTTTTTTTAATTTAGTTTATTATTTATATTCAATAATATCTAAAATATTGTTTATCAATTTAAATTTAGGTTATTTCAAATAAATTAGTATTTTATCATCATTTATGAGGTTATTTTTTTATGAGCGGGATTAGTAGGAATTCACCTATTTTGGAAAATAGATATGAAAAACTCCAAAATAATAAAATTATAGATAATAAAAAAGAAATAAATTTAGAAAATCCAAAAGATATTCAAATAGGTAATAAAAATAATTTTACTAAAGAAAATTCTCAAAATACTTTGAATAAAATACAAAATAAAGGTAATTTTGTTACAAAATCAATAGCTTGTATTTGTAATACGATAAACTCTTTTATTAGAGGAAATGGACAACCCAAGATTATTGCAAATAAAAGTTTTTTAGAAAATATTGAAAAAATTTCTGAAGAGCAATCTTTAATAAAATCTGAAAAAAATTCTAAACCAGATAATTTATTTTTGAATAATAAATCTTTAAATATTGAAGAGCAAATTATTCCTAATAAACAAGATATTTCAATTAAAAATATTAAAACTAAAATATCTTTTTTTGATGCGATGGAATTATTTGGTGATAAAAAATATACTAATTTTACAGAATTTAAAAATGATTTTGATTTATTTTTAAAAAAAGAAAATATTGATCCTAAGATTGATAAAAAGGACACACTCTTATATCAAAAATTCACTAGTATTTCAGAGAAGAAAAATACAAAAGAAATTTTTATAGATTCAAATATTAATTTAAATAATAGTATTAAAATTGAAAAAAAGAAACCAAATATAGATTTTCAAGTTAAATCAAGTATAGATTCAAAATTAAAAGATAAAATGGATGATACCGATTGGAAAAAATATCAAAATAATAAGGGGCATTTTGCGATTGGTCATAATGATGGTATTAAAGAACTTGAAGGAAAAGGAATTGATGGATTTAAGTATGAAATAAAGATTCATGGAACAGGTTCTAGGCTACTTGGAAATAAAGATAAAGATGGTCTTATAAGTTTTACCAAATTTAAAAACAAACATGTTTAGAAAAAAACAGAAAGATTTTACTAAAAATTAC
>JBBTGK010000088.1:0-5073 GCA_038060635.1 Cyanobacteriota bacterium
TGCTGAAGGATTTCCTTCAATAAAAACTCTTGGTTTTTCTAATGTGAAATAAACAGCAGTTACTATACCTTTTGCGACAACATCTTCTAATTGGTTTGTAATAGGATTTTGTCTTTGTCCTGTTTTATATGCAACAGTTTTACCAATTGAATCATAACCTATATTAACTACGGCTTGTTGCTCAAGAACTTTATTTGCTTTTACTTGTCCTAATGTAGCTAACATTTGTGAATATTGATTAATAATATCTGTGTTTTCTGATGGCTTATCAGGATCTTGATTAGAAATTTGAGAGATTAATAATTTAGCAAACTCTTCAACTATTTTATTGATATCATCCCCAATAGGATCTGCATTTTTACTTTTAGAATATGTAGGGAGAATACCTGCTATTTTGAAATCCATTGTTTGTGACACTTAATTTAGAACCTCTAAAAATTACTAAAACTCTGTCTTAATAGTACTATAAAAAAATTAATAATGTAATAATTTTTAAACTTTTTTCAAATAATTTAATCAAAAAATATTAATTTAACTTTTTGTAAATTTAAAATTTGTAACTTATTTAATATAAAATAAAATATTTTAAAATTTCTTAGTATTTTTTTCACAAAAAAAGCGTAGTTAAAACCACGCTTTATAAGATTATTATTGTACGGCTAAAGGAACTGGAACATCTCCACAAAAACCATTTGGACAAGGATAAGGATAATTTTGTTGAGTATATTTTATTATTCTATTCATAGATAAAACTTTACCTGTTTTTGCGTCAATTCTTGCATATCCACCAGAATATGAATAACTTACAGTTGGAACAGGTTTAGTAAATATTGGTTTTGCAGGATCTTGAGATATTTCAGTTGGTTTAACTTCTTGTTTTTGATAATCAACAGGAAAATAAACATTTACACTCCAAACTAAACCATCTTTATCTTGTTGTAAATAAAAATTCCATGTTCCATTAGACGGAATGCTATAAAGTAATTCAGAGTTTTGAGATTTATAATAATTTTGATTATCTGGTTGAAAGGTTTTATCAGCTACTTTTTCTTTATAAATTTGAATTGCTTTTGCACTATCAATAGTTATATTTTCTGGTGATAAATCTTTTAAACCCCATTTTTGTCTTGAAACATAAGTTTCTTTTTCACTTATAAAAAAAGAATAAATTTCTTTTTTTGAACTTGATGCAAATGTAAAATTCCATTTAAATTGATCATAATATCCATTTTGAGGTGGATTTTGGTTTTTGTTATTACCTTTATCATCTGTAGTTCCTGATGTATTAACCATTCTTGAATCACTTGCCCATTCTTTTAAAACAGGTTTTACTATTTTATTATAGGCATCTGAAGAAGAACCAGAGAATCCATTGGTTACACCTTCTTCATAATCAATCATTACATATTCTTCAAATGAATTTCCTGATGGGAAATAGCTTCCACCACCAATTATTGGTCTTCCAATTGCTAATGAACTTTTTGATGCACCAGAAGCAGAATCAAGAGCAGGAGCCGCTGCAGCAGATGGAGTAGCAACACCAACATTTGTATTTACGGTACTTGTTTCATTTGCACCGCCAGAAGCAGTGGTTGAACCATCAAGTGGTTTGTTAGGATCTGCTTTTTTAAATTTTATACCACTTACTTCAGTTTTTTCAAAAGTTGAAGAATTTTCATTAAGAGCTACTTTTGAAATAGTTGGAACTGAGTTTTGTAAATTTGTTCCTTGCGGACTAGCACAAGAAGTAAAAATCATTGATGCTATTGTTAAGAGTAAAATTTTTTTCATAAAAATTATTAAACCTCATTTTTATTTTTATAACCGAACTAAATAAGATTATACATCTATTTTACAAAAAAGTAAATAAAAAATTTTATGAAAAAACAATATATTTTTATTTTAGTGATTTTAATTACAAAATGGCTAAAATCTAATTAGTTAAAAACTATTTTATATTTGAATAAAAATATACTTGTAATATTTTTTTTTTGCTTAAAATTAATTTAAAAAGTAAATGATTTTAATTACCAAAAGATATTTTTTCAAAAATAATATAAATTAAAAATCTAAGTCAATTGACCTTGAATAATTTCTTCTTCTTCTTCTTTATGTATTTTATTAATTAAATCATTGGTAATTTCACTTACTAATTCTTCTAAAAGCTTTGAATATTCAGTATACTCAACCCAAAGAATCTTATTCATAAAATTATCGTTAGTTTTTACTGTTACTGTTGTATATTTTTGTCTATGATACCTGTATGGCTTTACTTCATATTTTCTGCAAATTGCAACCAATAATTTTTTATGCCAAGCATCGGGTGTATATAAAGTATATTCTTTAATTTTATTATTTGGATCTAATTCTGGAAATTTTTCTAATATTCTTTCTTTTGCAGAAATGGCTGCATTTTTTTCTCCAGCAGTACTTGCTTCCGATATGAGAGATTCTATTTTTTTTATTTTATCTAATAAGTGTTTCATTTTACCTTTATTTTCATTTTATTTACAAAATTTTTCTTTCATGTTAATACAAATAGCCACTAATCTGGGATTTTATTATATTAATGTTATATTGTTCTGTCTAAAAAGGAACACTTTAAAAGCGTTCCTTACATAAACATTGACTTTCAAGCCTATTTATCTATTTACTACTTACTTAAAAAGATCTGCAAAAAATAATTTCATATGATTCCAAGATCTTTCATCTGCAAGTTTATTATATGCTGCACCTGTCTCTTTTTTATCACCAGAATCTTTATTAGAAAAGGAATGAACTGCATCTCCATAATAAACCATTTGCCAATCAACTTTATTATTTCTCATTTCATTTTGAAAAGCTTCAATATCTTTTTGAGGAACATAAGGATCATCTACACCGTGAAGAACTAAAACTTTTCCTTTTATATTTTTTCCATCTTGAGGATTTGGACTATCTAAACCACCATGAAAGGTTACAAAACCTGCTAAATTAGCACCACTTCTTGCTAATTCTAAAGAAACTGTTCCACCAAAGCAATATCCTATAGAAGCTAATTTATTTTTATCTACAGATTTATTATTTTTTAGAATTTCAAAACCAGCTAAAACTCTTTTTCTCATTAGGTTTCTGTCTGCTTTATATTTTCCTGCAACTTCACCAGCTTCTTTTGGAGGTTTTGGCCTTACACCTTTTCCATAAATATCTGGTGCAAATGCAACATAACCCATTCTTGCTAATTCATCAGTTCTTCTTTTTGAATAGGGGCCAACACCAGTCCAATCATGTATAACTAAAACACCAGGTAATTTTCCTTTTATATTTTTAGGATAAGCTAAATATCCTTCGAGTACTGTGTTGCCTTCTTTATACTCAACTAATTGAGTTTTTATTTCTATTTTGTTTTCAACTTTTTTATTTTCAACTTTTTTAGCAAAGCTTTCTTGATTAGAAAAAGTAAAAAATGAGACTGCTGTTAACAAGCAAAGTGAGTATTTTAGAAAAATTTTCATTTTTAGCTCCATAAAAAACTATATGATTAGTGTATTTTAACTCAATTTTATTAATAAAAAAATAGATTTGATATAAAGAAAAAATTAAAAAACACATTGATATTTAAAAAATTTTCTGCTAGAATAAAAGTAATAACATTGTAATTACACTTTTAAATAATATGCTAACAAAAGTAATAAAAATAGGAAATTCAAAAGGAATAAGAATACCTAGTAATATTTTAAAACAATGTTCTATTGAAGAAGATATTGAATTAGATGTAAAAAATAATCAAATTATTCTAAAATCTATCAAAAAATCAAGAGATGGATGGGATAGTGCTATGAAAAAAATGAGTAAATTAAAAGAAGATACACTTTTTATTGATGATAATATAGATAATGAAATGGATGATTGGGAATGGGAATAAATCAATATGAAGTTTATCTTATTAATCTTGACCCGACTTTAGGACATGAGATAAAAAAAACTAGACCTTGTGTAATTATTTCTCCAAACGAAATGAATCATAATATTCAAACAGTTATTATTTCTCCCATGACAACAAAATCTCATTCTTATCCAACAAGAATACAATGTGTTTTTGATTCTAAAGAGGCTTGGGTTGTTTTAGATCAAATTTGTACAGTTGATAAAGAAAGACTTTATAAAAAATTGGGTAAAATTGAAGAAAAAACTATTTTCCAGATAAAAAATGTTATTAAAGAAATGCTTGTAGATGTATAGAATATTTAAAAATCTATTTCATAAATATTTCCGCTAAAAATATTTTTATTTATTAAAAGAATATCTTTTATTTTTTCAGATTTTGAATTTTCTATAATATCTTTGAAATAATGATTATATTTTTCAGATTTGCAAAAAATAAGTAGATTTAGTAATTTTATTGTGTATCTCCAATTTGATTTATAATTTTCTTTATAAAAAAACCTATTATATTCATTATCATCTATTTCTTTAATATAATTAATTAAATCATATTTATTTATTTCATTTTCAATTAAAATAATTTTTTTACATAAAATATCTTTTATATTTAGGTCTTTTTTTATCATTTCTGTTATTATAATGAATTGCGTTAATGAAGATGATTCAAAAATATATTTTTCTAATTCTTTTATATTTTCTAAAAAAATATCCATTAAATAAAAAATAGTTTTTTCTTTTTCATTAAAGGACAGTTTTTTTAAGTAATCATAAAAAGGTTCTTGTGATTGAGATGCAGCCATTCCATAATATTTTTTTCGTATTTCAAAAATACCTTCAGATTCAAAAAAATCTTTTATGTTTGTTAATAACAAATCATTTTGCATTATTTTTTATCACCCATTCATGATAATTTTTTTGTATTATTTGTGTTAAGGGTTTGATGAATCAAACCCCTACTATATGGATTATTTATATCTAATTTTTCTGGTTTATTTATAAAATTTATGTTTGAATTTAATTCTGGTATATTATTCAGGAAATCAATATTTAAATCTAATTTGGATGTGTTATTTATCAAATTCATATTCGAATCTAATGCAGCGACTGTGATAAAAGTCAATAGATAAAATAAAAAAAATTCTAAAAAAT
>JBBTGK010000089.1:0-5867 GCA_038060635.1 Cyanobacteriota bacterium
TTATTTATTTTATTACTTTATGACTTAATCATACAAGGGGTTTGATTCATCAAACCCTTTATATAAGTTCAGGAAGTTATTTAATTTCTGCTCTTTATTAAAAAAATAATTATAATGGTAAACTTATTTAAGAGTATTTTTTAGGACAAAATAATGGAACGCTTTGACAATGTTTTTAAGGTAAAAACTCCTGTAATAGGAATGATTCATGTGGATGCTCTTCCTGGAACACCAAAATATAAAAATAATATTTCTGAAATACTAGAAAAAGCTCTTTTAGAAGCAGAGATTTATAAAAAAGCTGGTATTGATGCTTTAGCAATAGAAAATATGCATGATATACCATATATGAAAAATAACATTGGCCCAGAAATTACTTCAGCTATGACTATTATTGGTTATGAAGTTAAAAAAAATTCAGGTTTAGTTTGTGGTGTACAAATTTTGGCTGGAGCAAATAAAGAAGCTTTTGCTGTGGCAAAATCTGCAAATTTAGATTTTATAAGGGCTGAAGGATTTGTTTTTTCACATATAGCAGATGAAGGAATTATGGAATCTTGTGCTGGAGAACTATTAAGATATAGAAAAATGATAGATGCGGATGATATACTAATTTTTACAGATATTAAAAAAAAGCATAGTTCTCATGTAATTACAGCAGATGTTGATATTTGTGAAACAGCAAAAGCAGCCGAATTTTTCCTTAGTGATGGTTTGATAATTACAGGCTCTTCAACTGGTCATGAAGCAAGTACTAATGAAATTGAAAATGTAAAAAAAAGTGTTAAAATTCCTGTTCTTGTAGGTTCTGGTATAACATTAAATAATCTTGAATCTTATTTTAATATAACTGATGCGATGATTGTTGGTTCATATTTTAAAAAAAATGGCTATTGGGCAAATGAATTAGATTATGATAAAACAGCTATTTTTATGGAAAAAATTAACAAATTAAGATAATCAGTAAATTGTTTTGCGAAAAAGAATAATATTATTTCGTTACTTTTCACTTTTTACTTTTTACTAAATTCAATGATAAATTTGAATATGATTATTATTTTACAGTTATCTTTTTAATCCAACTATTAAAAGAGTTTATTATACTTGATGGTATTTCATGACCACCATTAAATTCATTATAATCTGGTATTATGCCCAAAGAAAATAAATAATCTTTTGCTTCTCTGGCTAAATTTATCGGTAAAACATTATCGTGAATACCATGTGACATAAAGACTTGAATTTTTTTTATTTCATCATTTGGATTAACTAGTGGTTTTATTTCATTTAATATACTACCACTGAAAGAAGTAATAGCTTTAACCATTCCAGGGAATGTAAGACTTACAGAAAAACTCATTATTGCTCCTTGACTAAAACCACCTAAGTAAACTTTATCAGAATCAATTTTATATTTTTCAATAATCTGAGTAATAAATTTTTTTAGAGTATTTCTACTTTTTTCAGCTTGTTCTGCATTAATTACCTTAGTTCCTGATGAATAATCAATATCGTAAAAAGAATAGCTATCAAAACCAAGTCTATAAGGTGAACGTGCTGAAATAACAGTAAAATTTTCTGGTAAAAAAGATTCTAAACTAAAAAGGTCTCTTTCATTACTTCCTACACCGTGTAAAAAGATAAAAACAGGTTTTTCCGAAGTTTCTATTTTTGGAAGTCTACTCAAATATTTGAGAACCAAATCTTGATTTAAATTAATCATTCTATTTTTTACCTTAAATCCAATACAATTAAAATTATTTGTATTAAATAACTTTATTAATAACAAAGAAATAATCTGAATTATATTATATTATTTTTTATATCCAAATCCATTTTTTTATAAGTTTATATTAAAATTAAGATTATAAAAGATAAATAATATTTTAATTTTAGTTTCTATTTTTATTTTAACTATGGTATTTTAATGAAAGTAATTTATGGAATCAAAAAGAAATATAAAGATTAAATCTATATAGAATTTTATATACAAAAAAATAAATATTATGAAATATGGTAGAACTTATCATTTTCCTTTCTCTCCAGGAGCTACAAATGATGATAAGATACAAAAAAATTGGGAGAAGATTCTTGTTCATGAAATAGTTATGACAGAAAAACTTGATGGCGAAAATACTTGTTTAAAAAAAGATGGTGTTTTTGCTCGTTCTCATGCTACACCTACTACAAATCCTTGGGCTATTAATATGATTCAAATATGGAATAGAGTAAAATATTCTCTAGGTAATTTAGAGATTTTTGGCGAAAATCTTTATGGTGTTCATAGTATTGAATATACTAATTTAAAAGATTTTTTTTATGTTTTTGCCGTACGTGAAAATGAAACATGGCTTTCTTGGGATGATGTAAAACTTTATGCTGAAGCACTTGATTTATTGACAGTTCCAGAAATAAAAAAAGGGTATTTTACCGCACAGCAAATTAAAACTCAAATAAAAGAAAATTTGTTGTTAGGAAGTAATTTAGGTGGAGTATGTGAGGGTTTTGTTTTCAGAACCAGTAATTCCTTCTCTATAAATGAGTTTCCAAATAAAGTTTTGAAATATGTTAGAGAAAATCATGTTCAAACTGATACACATTGGACAAAAAATTGGAAAAAAGCGAAGTTATCATATGAATAAATTTTTAGAAAATGGACTTCCTATATGGGAAGAAATAGAAAAACAAAGTTGGGCAAAAGAACTAGGGAAATGTTTACAAGAACCTGATTATCATGCAGAAGGTGATGTATTAACTCATACAAAAATGGTTATTGATGAATTAATAAACTTAGATGAATATAATATCTTAAATGCAGAAGAAAAAGAAATAGTAATGCTTTCAGCTTTATTTCATGACATTGCAAAACCAAAATCAACTATAGTTGAAGATGGAAAAACTTCATCTCCTGGACATTCTAAATTAGGTGAAAAATTACTTAGAGAATTAATTTGGGATTGGGATTTTGAAAAAAGAGAGCATTTATGTTCTTTAGTACGTTTGCATGGCTTACCTGTTTGGAGCATAAATAAAGAAAATATCAATCGTTCTGTTATTTTATCTAGTTTAAGAGTAAATAATAATCTTTTATATTTATTAGCAAAAGCTGATATGAAAGGTAGAATTTCAGAACATAAAGATAATTTAGTATTAAATGTTGAATTATTTAAAGAATTATGCATTGAAAATAATTGTTTATACAAAGAAACTGAATTTTATAATTCTCACAGTAAATTTAGATTCAATAATTCAGAAAATAATTATCCACCTCAATTATTTGATGATACAGAGTTTGAAGTAACTATTCTTTCTGGAATTCCAGGTTCTGGAAAAGACACTTATGCTTCTAAACTGGATCTTCCTATTCTTAGTTTAGATGAATTAAGAATAAAAAATAAAGTTAAAAGAGGTGATAAAAAAGCTGAAGGAAGATTAATCCAAGAAGTATATGAAATTGCTAGAGGATTTTGCAGAAAAAAACAAAGTTTTGTATGGAATAGCACTAATCTTACTCATGATATGAGGTCTAAAATAATTAATGTTTTGAAAGTCTATAATCCTAAATTTAAAATTGTATATATTGAAACTAGTCTTGAAAATATTTATGCTAGAAGAAAAGGCGAAATAAGTACAAAAGATATATACAAATTATTTAAAATGCTTGATATGCCTCAAAGATATGAAGCTCATGAAGTAATTTATCTTAGAAATTAAGTTTGATATTATTTTTAAAAACAAATATAAATTAAATATATCTCGTATAATAAAAATATAGGAATAAAAATAATTTGGAAAATAAAATTAAAACTAATATAAATCTTATAGTGGAAAGAGGAAGAGTTTGGAATATATCAGAATTACCAAATAACTCTATTGCACTTGATGGAGCTGTAACAGGCCCTTATATTGATAATGAAAAAAAAATATATTCCTTTGATCATCATGGTAATTGCATAAGACACATTTCTAATGCTACTTGTGTTCAAGTTCTTGATGCAATTTTATTAGGTTTTGACCCTAATGAATATAATGTATATATAAATGATGTTGATGAAGATACTGTTTTATCTTTGGCTTTATTATTAAAAAATGAAATCGCTTACAATGAAAAAACTCAAGATATAATCAGAAATATAGGTTTTCTTGATGCTCATGGCCCATCTTATCCAATAAAAAAAGAGATGCAAGAACAAATAGAAATAATCAGCAATTTTATTATGAGTTCTTACTATCATCTAAAAAGAGAAAAACAATATTCTCAAGCAAATTTAAAAGACCTAATATTAGAATGTGTTGAGAAATTTTATCTAATGCTAGATGGAAAAATTAGTTACACAAAAAATATTGTAAAACCAATTAAATATGAGTTAGAACCAAAAACAAATGCAGATTGGTTAATGATTCATTCTTCAGATTATATTTTTGGAGAATTTTATGAAAAAGGATATAACAAAATAGTATCTTGGGATCAATTACTTGATAATAGTTATACTTATACTATAGGTAAAAAATCAGAATTTATAGATTTTCCAGTAAAAGAAATTCTTTTTGAATTAAATAAAATTGAAGCAGGTTGGGGTGGAGGTTCTACAATTGGAGGTTCACCAAGAAATTTTGATGGTTCAAGAAGTAATTTATCACCAGATGAAATTGTAAATATAATAAATAAAATTTTAACTGAAAAGAAAAACCACTAACTTTTTAAAATTTTTATATTTCTATTATGAGCAAACATAAATTTGTAATTATTTTAAAATTAATAAAAAAAGATCATAACGATTTTTATTTTGATTAAAAAACTATAAATCTTTACTATAAGTGATAAGGATTGAGAATTAATTAATATACGTTTTTTAAAAGTGAAGACTGAAGAGTAAAAATTTTGTAGGGATTTGATTCATCAAATCCTTTATATAAGTTCAGAAAGTTATTTAATTTTTAGTTATAGTATTGCTAGAATTATATTCCTATTTACCTATTTTTTCACGATAAGTAGTTTCAGTTGGCCAAGGGTATTTCTCGAGTTTATCTTCAATACTTACACTACTAAAAATTAAAGAAATTAAATAAATAGCTAAAAGGAATAACAAAACAAAAGTAATAGTCATTTTATGGGATTTAAACATATTTATTAGTAAGTTTACTATTATCTTTCAAAGATAAGTAAAAGTTATTATCAATGTTTTCTATCGAAATGGTAAAAACATGTTCAGTTTTATTCATGATAAACTTTCCTTTTCTATAAATTATTTTTTAAGGTATTAGAGTTATTGCTGATAAATGCGTAAAACGTAGTAATATAAATTTTTATAATTATTTTATCTAAATTTTGAGCAAATTTTTGTAGTTTAAATTAATTTCCTTATTAAAGTTACTATTATTAAGTATAGCATATTAATAAAAAATAAATATTTTCCATTTTTATGAAATTAAATAATGATATTTATTTCTAAGAAATTATTTAAATTATTTAGATTCTGAAAACAAGTAATATTAGTAAATAGCTCCTGTGGGAAAAATTTTATGACAGATTAATTAAATATAATCTTTACAAATAGATACATTAATTAATTATAGTAATTATTTAAAATTAAAAGAAAAATAGAAAAAAAGTTTTTAAGTCAAGAAAAAAATTAATAAATCAATTAATTTTAAAAAAATTATGTATAATACTAAAGTATTTTACGGAAATAATTAAAATGAAAAAAAAACATCTATATTCTTTATTAGTTACAAGCCTTATACTTTTTTCTAGCAATGTTGCATATGCAGATTGTATTTTAGGTGATTGTGCCAATGGGGATGGAACTTTTACTTATCCTACAGGAAATAAATATGTAGGTGAATTTAAAAAAAATAAATTTAAT
>JBBTGK010000090.1:0-26885 GCA_038060635.1 Cyanobacteriota bacterium
ATTGAGAAACTATTAAAGCTTGATAAACATTGTAATTTGATTTTTTGTTTAATAATTCAGATATAAAATTCAATGATTCTTTATAAAGAATTTCATCACCATCAATACTTAAAATCCAATCACCAGTAACATAGGAAATACATTCATTTCTAGCTGAAGAGAAGTCATTTTTCCAAGTAGTTTCAAAAAGTTTAACCTTATCAAATTTATTTACTATTTCTTTTGTTTTATCAGTTGAACCAGTATCAAGTATTATTATCTCATATGCAATACCATAAACAGATTCAATACATTTTTCAATATACTTTTCTTCATTTTTGGTGATAATACAAACACTTATTTTCACTTACCTTTACCCAAAAAAGTTTTTATAGAGTTCATTATGGCTTCTTTATTTTCTATTTCAGATAAAATAACATTTTCTTCATCTTTAAATACTCTATCCAGTTCTTTTATGAACTTTCCACTTCCATAACGGCTTTCAACTTGACCATAACAAAACATATTAACATTTGGCAAAACATCGTTTTTTAAAATATTCATACATTCATTATTGTCTTTATCTGACCAATTATCGCCATCAGAAAAGTGGAATGGATAAATATTCCAATCTTCGGTTGGATAGTCAATTTTTATTATTTCTGCACATAGTTTATAAGCAGAAGAAATTATTGTTCCCCCACTTTCTTTTAAAGAAAAAAATGTATCTCTATCAACTTCTTTTGCTACTGTATCATGAATTATATATCTGGTTTTCATTTCCTTATAATGGGCTCTTAACCAAGTATCTATCCAAAAAGTTTCAATTCTTACAATTTCTTTTTGTTCTTCTTCCATAGAGCCAGAAACATCCATCATAAAGATAACAACGGCATTGGTTTCTGGTTTTATAACAGGTTTAAATGTTCTATATCTTGTATCATGTTTCATCGGTATTATAATAGGATTTACTTTATTATAAGTACCTGTTGTTATTTGCCTTTTAAGAGCTTCTTTAAATGTTCTTTTGAAGTGTCTTAAAGAATTTGGTCCTACAGTGCTTATTCCTGAATATTTATGTTTTTCAACAGTTACATTATCTCTACCTTTTGGTTTTATTCTTGGTAACTCTAATTCATTTCCCATTATATCTGCAAGTTCATCTATAGTTAGTTCAACTTCTCTTGAATGTTGTCCTTCACCTTCACCTGCTTTACCTGATCCTGGTTGATTCGGATCTCCATTTATAGGATCTCCTTCATCTCCTTCACCTTGCCCAACACCTTTTGATTTTTTTTCATCAAATTTAAAATGAGGTATATCAATTTGAGGCAAGGGAATACTAACAAGATCTTTTCCTTTACGTCCTATCATTTCACCTGTGGACATATATTTTTTAAGATTTTGACGGATTTTACCTTTGACGATATTTTTAAATCTACCTAAATCTTTTTCGATTCTTTCTACCATTTTTATTTTATAAAAACCTTCAATTTAATGTTATTTTTGATTTTATATATTATGCAAATTAAATGAATTATCCAATGTGTTTGTTTCGGAGCATTTTTAAAACGCTCCTTACACAATATTATTGTCTCATTACTTTTCATTTTTTACTTTTTAGGTTGTATTGGTAATGTTTTTAGAACATCCCATACAAAAATAAATCTAATAAATTTCTATTCCTTATTATATCTTAAGATTCATCTTTTAATTTTACATTTATATCAGATTCAGAACTAGTTTCATCTTCTTTTACAGTAAAAATAGGTATGATTCCACCACCAGAACTTACATTTATAACATCTTTATCAGAAACTCTTCCTAAAGAACCAACATATTTTCCATTAAAAACATAAGGACTTATATTTAAAAACTTATTCTCAAAAACTATTTTATTTTTTCTTATTACAGGTAATTTTACAGTTGGTATTTCTGTATAATCTTGAACAATCCATCCTGGATCACCTGAATAATTTTCTACTACACTATTCCACTTCATTTGATCAGTTGATTTTCCAACCATAACTCCATAACCACCAGCACCAGTAGCAGGTTTAATTACAAGATGTTCTCTATTACTAATCATATAAGTTTTTAAGGTAACTTCTTCACCTTCTTTAGACATGGTGATAGTTTCATCAAATTTTCTTGTCCATGGGATATGTTTTTTTATTACTTTATTTTGTTCTTCAGTAAAATAATGAGAGTTTATAGGGTTAGAAATAAAAGATAACATTGATTTTTCTGAGCCAATTGTAGCTCTAAAAGAATTTACCATACAAACTGATCTATTTTGAATTCCTTTATGTAAATCTTTTAATTCTTTAGGATATTTTAAGAAAAATTCTGCTCTTAAACCTCTATGAATCATATTAAAATGAACTCCATTTGAATATAATTTTCCATTACGATATTCAAAATCTCTTGCATCTATAATATTAGCTTCTACACCTTTTTCTATAAAATAATCCCTAATTATTTCGATATCTCCTCTAGAACCAGAAGAACCAAAATCCATTAAAGCAAGTCTTGGCGGTTCTGAAAAATTCATTTCTTTATAACAAGCCATAATTGCTTCAAATTCACCATTAACAACACTTCTTTGAGATTTTACACCAAAATCACCAATAAGACCTTTATACATAATATTTTCACTATAAAGCTCTTCATAAATATCAGTCCAGCCTCTACCACCGGGATTATCAGTATTAAATTCAATAAACTTTAAGTTTTTTCCATCAAATAAAATATCAAGTCTATTTATGATAGTATTTTTTTTATAACCAGTTTCGGTATTAATCCATTCTTTAGGAATAGGAGGATGATAAGCAAAATAATCTCTTACATAAGGATCTGAAAAATATAAATCAACAGATTTTTCTAAAATTGTATCTGCAACTTCACAAGCATATTTTATATTTTGTAATGATTTTTGTTTTAAAAAAAGTGGCATTAAGGTTGTTGGCATTGCCGAATCACCATAAAAACATCTCTTTTTTATTACTCTTTCTTGAAAGTCTTGTCTATTTTTTATTACTTCTTCTGGGTTTTTTGACATCCATTGCATCAACTCTTTGTATGATTTGCTTAATTCTTTCATCATTACCTACTTAAAATAAAATAGCTATAGCCTTTATAATAACATTATTTGAAATATATAAAAATAACAAATTGAAATTATTTTTATATAATAGAGGTAATATTGTTAAAACCTTGTTTTTATTAACTACTTAAGTAAATTTAAATTCATAAAAATAAAAAATACTTCAAGAATTAGAAAATGTATATGAGTCTATTTTTATCAAGAATAATCTGGGATTTATTATTTATCTTTATTGAGACCTTTTTCTAAAGAATCATACAAAATTTCTTTTTTTATTGGTTTAGAAATATAAAAATCGCAACCAGATTCAAAAACTTTTTGTATTTCACTTTCCATTGTATGTGCTGTTTGAGCAATAATATAAATATCAGGTCTAATTTTTTTTATTTCAATAGTAGCTTCATATCCATCTACATTAGGCATCATTATATCCATAAGAATAATTTCAATATTATTATTACTTTTAACCATATCAATTGCTTGTTGACCATCTTTTGCCCATAAAATAGATGCTTTTGTTACAGCAAGCATTTTTTTTAGTACCATATAATTTAAATCGGTATCTTCTGCAATAAGAATCATTTTATTTTCTAAATCAGGATAAGAAAACTCACTTTTAGAAATTAATTTTTTATCTTTTTCTTCTATAGTTATTATATTTGGCAAAGAAAAGAAAAATTTTGAACCAACTCCTTTTTTAGACTCTACATTTAATGGTGATCCTAATAAATTTGTTATTTCTTTAGATATTGAAAGCCCCAATCCAACACCACTATATTTTCTTGATTTAGAATCTTGTATTTGACGAAATTTATCAAAAATAAAATTTAATTTATCTTCATCAATTCCAATTCCAGTATCTTTTACAAAAAAAGTTATGTCTTTATTCTCTACCTTATAGCCATACTCTATACTACCTTTTTCAGTAAATTTAAGTGCATTATTTAATAAATTAGAAATTATTTGAACTATTCTTATTTTATCTGTATTTATTTTTAAGTTAGAATAATCTGAATCAGAAACAAATTTTATATTAATATGACCTTTTTTTGTACGAATTTGTTCTATATCTAAATAATGTTTAATTCTAGTAAAAATTTCAGAAATATTACAAATTTCTTTATTTAATTTAAGTTCCTTTGCTTCAATTATTGAAATATCTAAAATAGATTCAACAATTTCTAATAAATGATTAGAACTTTCAGTAATTTTATTATTCATATCTAGTATTTCATCAATAGGTGTTTTTTCATTAATAAATGAGCTAAAACCAAGTATAGTATTTAATGGGGTTCTTAATTCATGGCTTATTGTAGCCAAAAAATTTGATTTAAGTCTATTACTTTCTTCTGCTATTTCTTTTGCTTTTACTAATTCAGTAATATCATGTTTTACGGCAACAAAGTTTTTTATTATTCCATCTTCATCATAAATTGGAGCAATAGATGCACTTTCCCAATAAAATCCATTATTTTTTTTCTTATTTAATAATTCACCCTTCCATTCTTTACCAGATAACAAAATATCCCACATATTTTTATAAAAGTCTTTATCATGTTTTCCAGATTGTAATACTCTAGGATTTTTACCAACAACTTCTTCTCTCTTATATCCTGTAACTTTTTCAAACTCAGGGTTTACAAATATAATATTTGCATTTATATCAGTTATTACAATTGAACTTGGCGCTCTATAAATTGCATCATATAAAAGCTTCAATTGAATATCTGTTTTTGATCTAATAAGTTTAATTTCTTCTTCTGAACTACGATTTTTTAGTTTTTCAGTTTTTAGTTTTAAGGCATTTTCAAATGCAATAGGTAACCTTACTAGTCTTTCTTTTACAACATAATCCCAAACCCCTGCCTTTATACAATCAGCCGCAGATTCTTCTGATAACGCACCAGTAATTATTATAAATGGTCGATAAGGATCAATTTCGTTACTTATTTTAAAAGCATTTAATCCATTAAATTGAGGCAGGTTAAAATCGCTCAAGACAATATCTGGATTAAAACTTTTTAAAGCTTCAGTAAAATCATTTTTTAATATAACCCATTTAAATTCAAAATCGTACTCAAAAAAAGATAATAACTCCATTTTAATAAGTTCCATGTCGTTTTGATTATCTTCTAGTAATAATACTTTTAATTTTTCCATAATTACCTTATATAATTAATTATATTTTTTTAATTAGAATCAAAACACAAGAGTTTTATATTGATATATAAAAAGTAGTACCTTTATTTTCTTCACTCTCTGCATAAATAGAACCGCCATGTTTTTTAAGGATTTGTTTTACATTAGCTAAACCAATTCCAGTCCCCTGAAACTCAGTGTCTGAATGTAATCTTTGAAAAACACCAAAAAGTTTGTCCGCATAATTCATATTAAAACCTGCACCATTATCTCTAATATAAATAGTACTCTCTTTGTTACAACTTTTTCTTTGATCAATATCAATAATAGCATATTCTTTTTTTGAAGTAAATTTTATTGCATTAGAAATTAGATTTTCAAAAACAACTTGTAATAACCCATAATCACCTTGAATAATAGGAAGTTCTCCTACATTAAATTCGATTTTTCTGTTTTCTATGTCAGGTTTATAACTTTCAATAATATCTTTTATCAATATATTAAGATCTACAGATGTTTTTTCTAAAGCTTTTCTACCAAGCCTAGAAAATTTTAATAAATCATTAATCATAGATACCATTTTAGAATTAGCTTCATTTATTTTATTTAAGAAATTATTTGTTTCCGAACTAGGATCTTTAATACTAGATTTTAAAAATTTTGAAAAACCTTCAATGTGTCTTAAAGGAGCTCTAAGATCATGTGAAACTGAATAAGCAAATGCTTCTAAATCTTTATTAGCATTTTCAAGCTCTTCAGTCCGTTCTTTTACTTTTAATTCTAATTTTTGATTAAGGTCTTTTATTTCTTCTTCAATTTTTACTCTATCTGTTATATCCTGAGCAGTTCCTAATGACTTAATTACCTGTCCTTCAGTATTATATTGATTAAAAGACTTTTCATGAATATATTTTATAGTATTATCTTTCATTATTATTCTATGAATAAGATCATACGGTTCTTGATTAATTAATGAATTTAAATATGCCTTACTAACAAAATCTCTGTCTTCAGGATGAATATGGTTTAAAAAAGTTTCATAATTCATTTGAGTTTTATCTTTATAAACCCCAAAAATATTATATATTTCATCCGACCAAAATAAATTATCAGTTAAAGGTTCAAATTCCCAATTACCTAATTTAGCTATATGTTGAGCTTCTTTTAGTTTATTTGCACTATCTCGTAATTCCTGTTCTATTTTTTTAGATTCTGTTATATCACTCCATATAGAAGATAAATAATCTTTTCCTTTTATTTTTATAACTTTTGTACTAACTCTTACATCTCTAATCTCTCCATTTTTACTTTTATGCTTGGTTTCAAAAATACCTCCTTTTTCTTTCAAAAGCTCAAAATGTTCTTTTATTTCTTCTGGTGATTCATTTACTTCAATATCACTAACAGCCATATTTTTAAATTCTTCTTTTGTGTAACCTAAATTTTTATATAAAACCTCATTAAATTCAATAAAATTCATTTTTTCTATATCAATTAAAGCAATAGAGTTATTAGCTTGATTTATTATGGTCGAATACATTTCTTCTCTATCATGTACCTCTTGTTGAGCATTATATAAATCAGTTATATCAATTCCTACCCCCAAAACACCTACTATATTTTTTAAAGAATCATACATAGGAGTTTTAATTGTTTTGAGTTTTTCTCTATGCCCATCACACTTATAAGTAATCCATTCTAAATTACTATTTTCTTTATTTTCAGTTATTACTTTTTTATCATGCTCTCTAAAAAATTCAGCTTCTTCTTTGCTGACAAAATCAAAATCTGTTTTACCAATTATTTCTTCTTCTTTTGAGCCAAAAAAACCTTCAAATTTACTATTACAAAATAAATACTTCCCATCAAGATCTTTAAGCCAAATAAGATATGGAATAGTTTTTATAAGGGTTTTTAATTTTAATCTTTCATTATTTAGGCTATTTTGAATTTGTTTTTGTTCTGTAATATTACGAATTACACTTAAAATATATTTTTCATCATTTAGTTCTATAAATTCACAAGAAATTAGACAGTTGTATATTTTTCTTGATTTAGAAATAAAACTAAATTCTATATTTTCTACACGCCCATCTTTAATTAACATTGAAATAACCTTATCTCTTTCTTCTTTATTTAGCCATAACTTTAATTCTATAGAAGTTTTTCCAATTGATTCTTCAGGGCTATATTCTAAAAGAGAAAAGAAACTATTATTAGCTTCTATAATTCTACCTTCGTTAATAGATGTAATCATAATTACATCTGGAGTAAGTTTAAAAATTTTAAAAAATTTCTCTTCAGTTATTTTTATTTTCTTTAAAGCTAAATTATGTTCTGTAATATCTCGAATAGTTCCTAAAATACATTTTTCATCATCTATATTAATAATACTAGCTGAAATTAAGGCATTTCTTTTTTCACCAGATTTTAATATAAAATCATATTCTAAATTTTTAACAAATCCATTTTGTTTTAGAAGTTCAGTGAAATGCTCTCGTTTTGAAAGATCCTCCCAAAAATTTAGTTCTAAAGGTGTTTTACCGATAACTTCATCTAAAGTATATTTTGAGGTTTCTAAAAATTTATCATTTACTTCAATTATTTTTCCATCACTAATATGACTTAAAACTAAAACATCGGGGCTTGAATTAAATATTTTAAAGAATTTATCTTCAGTTGTTTTTAATTTTTTCAAAGTTAAATTATGCTGTGTAATATCTCGAATAGTTCCTAAAATACATTTTTCATTATTTATTGTAATAATACTAGAAGAAACCAATCCATTTCTTTTTTCACCAAATTTTATATTAAAATCATATTCTAAATTTCTTACAAATCCATCTCTTTTTAAAAGATAAATATATTTTTCTCTATTTGAGTATTCTGACCATAAATTTAATTCTAATGTTGTTTTACCAATAACATCATCTAAAGTATATTTAGTACCTTCTAAAAATCTTTCATTAACATCAAGTATTTTTCCACTACTAATAACTGTTAAAATAAGCATATCTGGTATTGAATTAAAAATAGTAAAAAATTTCTCCTCACTTTCTTTGAGTTTTACCTCTTCTTCTTTTCTTTTGCTTATATCTCTAATAATACCTAATAACTTTCCATTAGGTTGTCTTTTAGCACTAATTTCTACAGGTATTAATGTTTCATCTTTACATAATAATTCTCTTTCAACAATAACAACATTACCTTCTTCAAGTCCTTTAAAATTTATAGGTTTAATTTTTAATGCTTCAGGTTTTATTACATCCGTGAAATTTTTGCTTAAAAGTTCTTCTTTAGGATATTTAAGCATTTTACAACCTGCTGTATTTACATCAATATAGTTTCCTTTCATATCTGAAATAAAAATACCATCAGAGGCATGTTCAATTAAATTACGATAATTTTCTTCACTTTCTTTTAATTTTTTTTCATATTCTTTTCTTTTACTTATATCTCTACTTGTTCCAATAACTTCTAATCTATTGCTATTAGGATTTATTCTAAAATAAGTTATCATTTCTACCCAAACTATAGAGCCATCTTTACATATTTGCTCAAATTCATCATAGTAAATTTTTTTTAAACCTGTTTTAATAAAATTATCATAACGCTCTACTATTTTTTCTTTAACGGATTTTAGAGATTCTGGCATTAGCATATCTTCAAGAGTTTGTTTTAATGTTTCTTCAACACTATATCCTGTCAATTTTTCAGTAGAATTACTAATAAAAACTAGTTTTAAGCTTTCTACATCTAAGACCCATACAACATCTAAAATATTTTCTATTAAAAAACGATATTTTTCTTCATTTTTTTTTATATTTTCTTCTACTATTTTTCTATCATTAATAGATCTAGAATTAAGAATAATAGCCTCAATACTTGGTTCATTAAGCATATTACTAAAAGTCGTTTCTATCCATATCCAAGTATTATCTTTTTGTTTAAATCTATATTCAATAGTTAAAACTTTTGAAGGATTTTGAATAACATCTGTTATTGTCTCAATAACCATATTAAGATCTTCTTGATGTGTAAAATTTTGTGGTTCAAGTTTTAAAAATTCTTCTATGGTATAACCCAACATTTTAACTGTTGGACTAACATATTTAATTTTACCCTCTAAGTTGATTAATATTAAAGAATCAGGGCTATTTTCTATTAAAGCTCTAAATCTTTTTTCTTTATGATATAAAATTTCTTCAAATTTTTTTCTCTCACTAATATCAGTAAGAGAAACATGAATATTCAATGTTCCGTTTTCTAAAAAAGAAGATGCCATAACTTCAACGTCAATTATTGTTCCATCAAGACTAACAATTTTTTCTTCAACTTTTTTAACTGTAGTTTCTGATGTTTGTAAAATACTAATTCTTTTTTTTATATCTTCATGATATGCTGAATCAAATAATTCTAAAGGATTTTTACCTAATATTTCATTTTCGTTTTTTGCTCCAAATATTTTTAAACAGGCGTTATTTACAAAAACAATTTTATTGTTACTATTGATAAATATTGCATTCGGAGAATTTTGGATAAGGTTATAATATTTACATGCAGTAGCGTCTAATTCTATTTGAAATATTTTTCTCTCAGTTATATCTTTAACTATAGAAATGATATTTTCATCTTTAGAAAGCACAAATACGGCTTCGTAGTAGTTTTTTTCATTATCCTGAATTAAAAAATATTCAATTTTTTGATTTTCTTTTGATTCAAATAATAAATTGATACACTCAAAAAATAGTGAATATACTTCCATAGGTAAAATATCTTTTATATTTTTACCCAAAAATATTTCTGGTTTTACATAAACTTTAAAATCTTTGGCAGGAAAATAATTAAGAAAAACTCCTTCTTTATTAAGAATAAAAATAGTATCAGTTATAGCTTCAATTAAAGCAATTTGTTTATTTTCAATATTTTCATTTAATTCTAATTTTTTTTTAAGTAAGTTATTCTCATTTAAAAGTTCTTCATAAGTTGGCTTTTTTTCTTTCATATTCCTCCTTTTTAAAGTTAAAAAAAAAAATATATTAATATTATATTAACATATTAATGGAATATTCACAAAAATAGATTTTAAAATTTGATTAATTAAGATATGTAGTAAGAAGTAAAAAGTGATGAGTGATGAGAAAAAAAACCAGATATTCTTATCTGATTACTTTTTACTTTTTACTGATTCAAGGTGAGAAGTAAAAAGTGATGAGTGATGAGAAAAAACCAGATATTCTTATCTGATTACTTTTAACTTTTTACTGATTCAAGAATCCTTGCAAAGCATATAATCCAAATAAGTTTTTACAGAAAAAAAAGATAGCAACTTATCATCCTCTTCTATCAGAGCTTTTTCAGGAACATATTTTATATTTAAATCTCTAAATATTCTAGACACTTTTTTATTTCCTTTTTCTAAAACTTTTTCCATTGGTTCTAAACATTTTTTTGAATAAAAAGCATGTAGCGTTTTTGTATCATTATTAAAAATAGGGACAACAGCATCAAAGTTAGTTGTTAATGAATAAAGGTAATTAACTAAATTTATATTTAGATAAGGCAAATCACAAGAACAAATAAAATTATATTCATCTGAACTTGCTTTTAAACCACTATACATTGCTTCAAGAATTGATTTTTTTTCTGGGTAAATATCTTTTACAAATTCAACATTATCTAAAAATGAGTAGTCTTCAGGGTTTAATGTTACTATGTAAATTTTATTAGATATTTTTTCTAATCGCTCTTTTACTATTTTTATTAATGGTTCAGCAATAACACTAAGAAGTGCTTTATTTTCACCAATTCTTGAGCTTTCTCCTCCAGCTAATATTATGGAAGAAAAATTTTGATTTTTCATAAAAAACTTTATTCGTAAACTTTTCCATTGAGTTTTATATAACCACTAGGATGTTTAGGGTTATCTGATTTATGAGTCCAATGTAAAACCATTTCAGGAGTTGCATTAATAATTAAATCACCTTTTATTTCTAAATTATCACCAGCTTTTAACTCTTCAATATAAGGAGCATAAGAAGTATCATGAGCTACTTTAACAATTTTTTCCTTATATTTTCCTTGAGTCATTTTTATCATAAAAACTTCGTGTTTTAATCCATCATTATCATCAGGTAATTTTTCTGTAACTGTACCAAAATAAACCCCATGTTCAACTATATTTTGAGGTTGTTGGGTTAATTGTATTATAGTCTTTTTTGTTTTTTGTGCTACAGATATATCCTGATTTACAGAAAGATCTGTTAAAACTTGTTGATTTGAACAACTTGTAGAAAATAATAATATTGAAACAAAAAACATTTTTAGTAACTTATTCATTTATTACACCAAACTAAAATAATTCATAACTATAATAATACAAAACAAAGCTTAATATTTACTTAAACTTTGCTTAAAAATTTTACTCAAAAATTGTTTCAAAAGCTTTTACCATCAATTCTTGTTGAGTTTTATTTAATTTACCTAATAAGGCTTCAGCCATTTTATGATGAAATTTTTCATGTTCTTTATTAGCGTTAGAACCTTTTTCTGTTAATCTAACAATTATTGCTCTTCTATCCGTAATATCTTTATCTCTAAAAACAAAGCCTTTTTTTTCTAATTTATCTACTGTAGCAGAAATTGACGGTCTAGAAACACCAACTTTATCAGCAACTTCAAAAAGCTTGATATCTTGAATAGAGCCTATAATTTTTAAAGTATGTAATTCGCTATATGTAAGTTCTGAAATTTCACTTTTTTGAATTTCTTCTGTTTCAGCTTTATAAAGCCAATCAGCTATTTGATCAAGTAGTTTACCAAATTTTTCGATAGACTCTTGATTTTCTTGAATACTTAGGGTTTCAGTCATTATAAACTTATGCTCTTTAAATTAAATTTCATAGTTATATTATAGTTGTATTTGTCAAAAAAAGTTATAAATTATTTTAATATTAAAAAAATATTAAAGTTTTATTATTCAACGAATATACTTTTAAAAACTTAATATAACTATTTCAACATAGAATGTTTAATATTACAAGGAGTTTTTTATGACTGGTATTAGTCCTGGCTTTGTAAATGCCTATAAGGATGTTATTTCTCAGGCACAAGGCAATAAAGATAATATAACTCAACCACAAATTGATAAACTTATAAATTTAGTAAAAAGTGGTTCAAATGATTCTAATGCAATAGCGGAGTTAAAAAAACTAATTTCGACTGATAAGTCTTTAAGTGGTATTGAAGATAAAATTCTTAAGGCGATTGGAACTGTTTTAGATAAAAAAGATCTTGAATCTTTAATAAAAGATGCTTCATCAATATCTTCTACAACAAAAGGTGGCGTATCTACACACGATTCAAGTCCTGTAACAGTTGCTTTTATTGATTCTTTAAAAAGAGGTAGCGAACAAAGTTCAACCGCAGGAGAAAGATACAAAGAAGATCATAGTATCAAATCTAAACTTAGAGATATGTCAGATGGCATAAATACTAGTTTGAAAGCAGGAATAGCAACAGCTAAAGCAATAAATCCAATGGCTAAATTAGTTGCGTGGGCAATACCTGTTGAAACAAAAAAAGCAATTATGGAACAATTAAAAGTAGAAACAAATGAGACTGCTGGTAAAACTGTTCTTAAAGAAGATATAGTTGCAGGAAAAGAATACATGAATGAATCTATGGGAAAAGATGATTGTGTTGAAGAAACTGTAAGGTATATGGCAAAAAAAGCTGGTGTTCCTATTGATCCCAAAAAATTTGGTGCAGTTGATATAAATGAAAAGTTTTTAAGTTCTTTAAATAAAAATTTAAAATGGGATGGAATAAATGTAGCTCAACAAAATAAAAATGGAAAACTTGATCAATTATTAGCAGGTCAAGAAAGAAAAGCTTTTGTTGTTGTTGGAGATCATACCTATGTTTTTGATAAAATTGAAGGAAATAAATTAAAAGTAGTTGATCCTGCAAATAATAATAGAGTTGTTCATATAAATAAAGATAACCTTGGTGCAGCTGTTTTTGTAATGGGAAAAGGAGATGGAAATGAAACAACTGGAGATATTAATAAAAAAGAAGCCGTTGCAAAATTCTCTTTTGATAAAAATCCAAATGAAAGTGATAAAATAGGAGATTCTGCAAATGTTCGTAAGTTTATGTCAAATCTTACCAATAAAGATGTTTTAAATGGGGTAGAAAAATTTGCTAAAAATCCAACGGAAGAATCTTTAAATGAATTTCAAGCATTATTAAAAGCAAAAGGAATTAATATTGATTCTGATGAATTAAGAGCCTTGTCAACAAAAATAGCAAAGCCATCAAATGGAACAAGTGTTTTGAATGAACTTAAAAAACTTGCTAATAGTCCTGATAGTAATGCAAAAACTAATTTTGATTTTGGAATAAGATATTCTGATATTCCTCTAAATAGTTATTTTGTAAAAAATAACCCTGAACAAATGATTAAAGCAATACAAGAAATGAAAGAAGGAAGAGATGGATGCTAATCTTCATCAGAATCTTGACTTAATGAGTCTGTAGGCTCATATTCTTCAACGTCATTTTCATAAGATTCATCTTTTGGCTTCTCTGTTGTATTTACCAGAGGAGCTTTTTCTTTTTCTAAATTTTTAGAATCATTTTTTTTACAGGCTAAAACTGAAGCAATAATAATAAAAGAAATTATTATATTTATATTTATTATTTTCATTAATTTAATGTTCTCAAATTCATTATTATTTTTTTTACTTCTATTGATTCTTTATTTGAAATATTACAACTAAGATACATTTCATATTCTCTAATTGCTTCTTTGTATTTTTTATTAAATTTTAGTATTTCAGCTAAATTGTAATGAGAATTAGCATAATCACCCTTTAAGTCAATTGATTTTTTATAGGCTGAGATTGCAGAATTATAATCTTTTTTGTTTTCAAAAATTTTACCAAGATTATAATGAACCGAAAAATCACCTGGAGATATTTCCACCGCTTTATAATAATATTCAATAGCTGAATTATAATCTTCTTTTTTATAATAACTCATAGCAATATTATAATAAGCAAAATCATCATTTTTATTTATTTCAATTACTTTATAATAATATTCGATAGCTTTTTCATATAAACCTAATTCAAAATAAGAATTGCCTATATTATACAAAGCTAAATGATATTTAGGTGAAATTGACAAAGCATCTTTATAGAGAGAAATAGCTTTTTCAAAATTACCTTTTTTAAACTCTTCTACTCCAAGATCATTATTTTTTTTTGCAATTTCAGGAATAACGATTATTTTAGGTTCTTGATTTGATAATTTTCTGTTTTCTTGTTCTACCAAATCATTAATTTTACTTTTTACTCTAACAAGACCTCTCTCTTCATTATCAGTAGATATATCTTGATTTATTGAAATATTTTCTTCTTTTTCTGTTAAAACATTATTTATTTGCTTTTTTGATAAATAAAGCGTTAAAAATTTGCTTATAAAAAAACTTACGAAAAAAAAACCTATAAAAATTAGTATATTTGTAAGACTAAAAAGATTTTTTTCCATAATAATTTAAATTAAATTAAGCAATAAGGTTACTATTGACCCTTTAAAAAAGAAATTAACTCATCTTTTTTAAATTTTTTAAATTTTGTAGCTAATTTTATATCTAAACCAAACATATCTTTTTTATTTTCAAAAAAATACATTACATAATTTTCACTACTTCTTTTTTGAATTATTACAGGAACATTATTTATAGAAAGAGTAAACTGCCCCATATTTCTAGAAGTATGAGATTCTAATTCTTCAACTACTTTTTCAATTTCTTTATCACTTACCATTTTATATACCATATCTATTTATACTTAAAAACAATTATATTGCATTCTTAGAATTCTTAAAATAATAAAATACAATATAAATCTATAATTATTATATCATTTTAGGTTATAAAGAATAAAATTTTGTAATAGAAATTTTTTTAATAACAAAACTATAAAAATTTAATTTAATTTTTCTTTAACTTAATCAAAAAAATGATAAAATCTATAACAAACTAATTTATTAATGGAGTTAAAAAGTGGTAACGATAAAAACCGAAGAAGATTTAAAAATAATGAGAGAGGCTTGTAAGATTGCTGCTGAAACTTTAAATATTATAGAAAAACATATTGAACCTGGAATAACTACAATAGAATTAAATAAAATATGCCATGATTATATTTTAAGTAAAGATTGTTACCCTTCCCCATACAATTATAAGGGATTTCCTAAAAGTATCTGTAGTTCTGTAAATGATGTTATTTGTCATGGAATCCCATCTGCAAAACATAAATTAAAACAAGGCGATATAATAAATATAGATGTTACAGCATATAAAGGTCAATTTACTAAAGAAGATATTGATGCTTTTTTGAAAAAAAGCCCTAAAGGATATTTTCCTAATTTTTTTCAAGGATTTCATGGAGATACAAATAGAACTTATTATGTTGGTAAGGTTTCTCCTGAAGCTAAAAAACTTGTAGAAGTTACTTATGAATGTATGATGAAAGGAATTGCAACTGTAAAACATGGCTCAAAAATTGGAGATATAGGAAGTGCAATACAAAAATATGCAGAATCTAACAAATATTCAGTAGTAAGAGAGTTTACTGGTCATGGAATAGGTAGAAAGTTTCATGAAGAACCAACTGTTTTACATTACGGAGTAGAAGGAACAGGAATGACTTTAAAAAAAGGAATGACTTTTACAATCGAGCCTATGATAAATATAGGTAAATATAATATGAAAATATTAAAAGATGATTGGACAGCAGTTACTGTAGATGGCTCTCTTTCTGCTCAATTTGAACATACTATATTAGTTACAGATGATGGATATGAAATTCTAACATTAGCTTAGATTGGGATAAAATTATGATAAGATTAACACGACTTGATGGCAGAGAATTTATTCTTAATTGTGATTTAATAGAATTTATTGAATCTGTTCCTGACACACTTATTACATTAAGAACTGAAAAAAAAATGTTGGTGAAAGAGCCTCTAAAAGAAGTTTTAAGTAGAATATTAGAATTTAAACAAAGTATCTTTTCACAACCTTTTTTTCAATCATCACAAAGGACTTATGTAAAATCTGAAAATTCAGGAGATTTTTATTCCGATTATGACCTTAAAAAATTAAGGGATTTTAAAGATGTAGAACTTTTAGAAGATGATGATGAAACAGATCAAGAAGATGAATAATATAAACATAAAAAATAATTATAATTTTAATGATATTATACAAAAATTCTCTAGTTGTGATTCATTAGAGCAAATTAATACTTTAAACAAAGAAATATTTTCTTCTTTTTTTGATTTTTCGTCTTATGAATTATTTTTACTTTCTAATAGTAATAATATTCTTCATTATTCAACAGATGGTTTTTCTAAATTTGATAATTTATTTCTAAAAAAAAGTGTTTTTGATTTAATTATTCATGAATTTGCAGATAAAGATTATTTCTATTTATCAAAAAAAGTCTTGAATTCTAATTTATCAAATATTTCAAATGAAAATGATTATTTATTAGATCTTTTAGAATGCGATAATTCAATATTTTTTAGATTAAAAAATAAAAATAAAGACTTTGGTTTTATTGCTTTTATTATAGATAATGAGATAAAAGAAGAAGATATAGATATAATTCTTTGTATAATAAATTTATTTTCTATTTTTATTCATAATTTTATCAATGAATTAATAGTAAATGACAAATCTAATAAGTATGAGCATAATAATGAAGAATTTAAATTATTATTCTATTTAACAAGTAAACTTAATTCTATCACTGATTATAAAGAAGCGACTGAATTAATTGTAGAACAAATTTCAACTTTTTTAGACTCCAAAAAAACTCTTTTTATGGAAATAAATATATCTAAAAATAAGTATATTGGTAAAATACTATCTTCATTAGAAAAAAATATAGATTTAAAACATTATAATATAGATATTACTGAAAAAACTATGGAAGCTATAATAAAACATGAAGTTATTATAGATAATTTTATACGTGAATTTGATTTGTTAGGATTAAAAAACTTTATTATTTTTCCTATTCTTATAAAAGAAAAACCAGTCGCTTTAATTTTTATAGATTTTGATAAAAAAGATAAAAATATTATCTTTAGTCCAGAAAAAATAAATGTTATAAGAACCATATTGAATCAAACTGTAATAACTTTAGAAAATATCCATTTATATAGTGATATGCAAGATATGGTAATAGAAAGAACTTTAGAAATTGCCGAATCAAATGAAGAATTAAAAAAACAAAAATACAAATTGGAAGTTGCTAATAAAAAATTACAATCTATTATAAGTAATATTCCTGACTCTATAATGGTAATAAATGAAAATAATAAAATAATAAATTATAATAAAGCATTTGAAAAATTAATCTCTATTATCTCTGGGAATGATAATATACCTTATTTATCTGGTTATAAATTATCTGAAATAAATGATTTTATCATTTCAGCAAAAAATAAAAAAATATTTGATTCTTTGGTTGTACTTTTAAATAACAATGAACTTGATTTTTATGAAACCGATTTTAATATTGAAGACAAATTTTATTATAAAATACTTACCGCACCTGTAATTGTTAATGATGAAAATGAAACTGAAATTATAAATAAAATTATAGTTTTTCATGATATTACAAAAGATAAAGAAATAGAAAAAATGAAATCAGACTTTATGGCTGTTGTAAGTCATGAATTAAAAACTCCTGTAAGTGCCATGATGGGATTTGCAAACCTTATGGAAGATGGTTTTGTTGGAGATGTTACAGATGAACAATTAGATTATTTAAGTAAAATTCAAAATCAAGGTGAAAGGTTAATACGTCTTATAAATGATTTATTAGATTTTTCTAAACTAGAATCTGGACACATGCCTATGTATAATCAACTTTTAGATGCAAGTGAAAATGTTTTTGAAGTAATTGAAATGTTAAGACCTCTTATAGAAGAAAAAAATATGGAAATAACTACTCAAATAGAAGATAATTTACCTCCCATTTATATCGATCCAGATAAAATAAAACAAATACTAATAAATTTAATTGGAAATGCAATAAAATTTACTCCTGAAAATACTGGTTTAATAGAAGTAATTGTAAAATCTTACAATGATAGTATTTTATTTCAAATAAAAGATAATGGAATTGGCATCATAGAAAAAAATCAAAAAAGACTTTTTGAAAAATTTTATCAATCTGATAATACTTCTACAAGAAAGTATGGAGGAACTGGTTTAGGTTTAGCAATAGTAAAAAAATTAGTTGAACTCAATAATGGAAAGGTTTGGTTTGAAAGTAAAGAAAATGAAGGGACTTGTTTTTCTTTCACAATTCCAATAAATAAAGAAAAAACTATCAATTAATCTTTAACATAAAGAAAGTTTTAATTTAATTTGTCTATAATATATTATATTAGGTTTAATTTTTTTTTATTAGGAGTTTTTATGTCAGGAGTAGGTTTCAATAATTTCAACCTTCTTGCAAAATCTTATGACTCGAACAAAGATGGTTTTGTAAATGAGCTTAGCGGGAATCAACAATTAAAAGATAAAGTTGATTCAAATAAAGATGGAAACATGAGTACCACAGAATTAGCTACAGCAATGAAATCTGATTCTGTATCAGTTTCAAATGGTCAGCTAGTAGAAGGAAAGCCTTTGAATGTTTTTACAAACGGATTAGAATCATTAAAAAATATTAATAGTATTGCTTCAAATGCAAAAGCTACTGTTTATGAACGTAGTACTTATGATCTCAAAGGAATGGCAAAAGTAGATGCTTTAGTTAGTAATAACAGAGAATTTGCTGGTGCTATAAGACAAATGGAAAGTGGTTTAAGATCAATAAAAGATATCAGCAGACAAAGTAATGATGGTATTTCTAGATCTGTAAACATAACAGCTAAAAATGCTGTAGAAGATTCAAGAAACATCCAGATTTGGAGTTTGATAGATGATGTTATATCTAACAAACCTTATGCAGGAGTTTATGGTCCTAAAGATGATCCTTTTAGTGGCGGAAATAAACCATCTGGTGGAAATAGTGGCGGAATACACAGCGACCCTTTTAGTGGTGGTGGACAACAACCAAGTGGAAACAATGGTGGAATACACAGTGATCCTTTTAATGGTGGTGGACAGCAAACAGGTGGTGGAACTTATGTACCTCCAGCAGAACCAGATATAGATACTAGCCCTCTTGAAAGAAAAAGATCTGATTTAAAAACATCTTATGAAATTTTGAATAGTGCTTTAAACAATATTGAGCAACAAACATCTGATTTACCAGATATAAATAATACTGTAAAAGGTGTTGATAGATCTATATCTAATGCTTTTTCTAATATTACTGAAATAAAAAATTCAAAAAGTTCTCCAACAGAAGTAAAACAAACTCTTTATAAATTAGCAGATTCTGAAGCTGGACAAGTAAAAGGAAGAGGTAAAACTTTTGGCGGTATTGGTGCTGGTGCTGGTCTTGTTGTTGGTGGGGTAACAGGGTATTTAGTAGGTAAAAATCCTAAAACAGCTATGATTGGAGCAGGAATAGGATTAACTGCTGCTGGAGCTATTGGTGCATTAATTGGAAGTTCTATTGATAATAAACATAAAAAGGCTTCTGCTGAATTAAAAGTTCTTGGTGATGAAGTTGAAAAATATAATCCTCAGCAAGATGAAAGTAACCTTGAAACTCAATCTCAAAATACTTATGGTAAAATTGTTACAGCTTCAGGAAGACATGATATAGACAGTGCTATTTCTGTTAATAATGAACTTAAGAATATTAAATCTCAAGTTGGACAAGTTGAAACAAGAACAGCAAATATTGCAAAAGGTTACAAAATTGCAATAAATGGACATAAATAAAAACTAAGTTATACTTAGTGAGAAGTAAAAAGTGAAAAGTAAAGAGATAAGAATTTTGTAAACATAACTCTATCTTTAATTATTTTTCTCAAACCAGTTTTCTTTTAGTATAAATATTTAGATTCAAAAGCCCCGAAAGGGGTTTTTGTTTTTTAATTAAAAATCATAGGTAAAGTTAATACCAGATGTATGTTTTTCATAACTTCTTGAAGAATAATCATCTTCTTTTATATTAGATGTATTATTGGTATAGTTATAAAATAATCCTGCACTTATATTTTGATAAATAGGAACTGATAAATTAAAACCTGTTGAATATAATAAATCACTTCGTTTTTTCTGAACTTCTTTTATTAGTTTATTTTCAGGATTACCAGTTGCAATATTAGTAATTGGACTTGTTACTCTATAAAGATCATTACTATCATAATTATTAATAGCTATTTTACCTTCTAATTTTAATTTTGCATTAAATGGTAAATTATTAAATCCTAAGTTTAGAATAAAATTATTTTCTATAAATGAATTAATAAAATTATAATCTAAATTATATTTATTTCCATCTGTTAAATTTCCAGATTCTCTTAATATTTGATCGTTAGCATTTGTTTTTTTGAAAACATAAGCTGTTTTTAACCAAAGAGAATGTTCCAAAAAATAAAAATATTGAGATATATCTAATGTATGATCAATACTATTTCTTGTTTTAAAAAAAGAATAGTCATTAAAATCCAAGAGATATTGTATTACTGTAACTAAATTTTGATTTAGATAGAAATACCCTTTGGGACTTATTCTACCATTTAAAAGAAAGCTATTGCCTCCTAATAAATACCAATTACCTGATATCTCTCCTTCTGTCAAAAGATTATTGTTAAAAGAATAATTTGTTTTTACATTTATAGAGTGTTTTTGAATATTAAAATCTGAACTTTGTATGGTTAAATTAGGTATTTTATCATTTATACCAGAAAAAATGGAGGCATAATAGTTATATCCAGATCTTACATTATTATTTATATTATAATCTAATCCTAAATTAATAATGCCAGACATATCGCTCATAATTATTTCAGATGTATCTGAATAAGAGAGGTTACTATCATGAATCGCTCCTGTTGTTATTTGGAATGACAAAGGTTTTGAATATTGAGATGAGGCTTCAATATCTTCTATCACTCGTATGTACAGCCTAGAATCTTTTGCTATTTTAGAATTTGGATCAACAATTATAATTTTTTCAAAGGTTTGAATAGCTTCTTTATATTTTTCTCTTAAATACAAGGCATTTCCTAAATAATATAATGGTAATGGTTTATTTGGTTTATCTAAAACAGATGCTCTAAAAGATTCTTCAGCTTTTTGATAATTTTGTATATCTAAATATTCTACACCTTCTCTAAATCTTATATCAGTAGTTAATAATTCAACTTTAGCTTTTTGTAGGCTTTGTTCATCTATTGTAAAAAGCCAATTTTGAGCATCATCAATTAGTTCTTGATCTTTACTCTCTTTTATAACTTTTTCTAATGCTAAACGAGCTTCATCTACATATCCAGAACTAAGGTAAGATAATGAAGCTCCGAACATTGCATCCATTTTAGAGCCTTCAAATATTCTATTCGCTTCTAAAAAATAAGCAATTGATTTATAATAACTACCAAGGCTAAAATTACATAACCCAATATAATATTGAGCATCTCCGTAACCAGGAAATTTTTCTGTTATTTTAGTAAAAACTTTGATAGAGTCATCATATTTTTGTGATTCATATAATTTGACACCAATATCAAAAACTTTATTTATTTCTTCTTTAGATTTTATTGTTATATTTTCTATTTTTATTTTTTCAGGCTTTATTTTTTCAACTTCTTTTGTTTTTTTATTATTATTTGTATTTAATTTTATTTTAGGAACTTCTTTAGAAAAAACGTCATTACAAAATGACAGTGAAGAAAAAATAAACACACTGGAAAACAAAATTTTAATAGGGCTAAATAAATTAGTCATCTAACAAAAAATTAAATATAAACCACAATGAAATATACTCTTTAGATCAAAAAAAATCAATAGTATTATCTTTGTATTTTTATTGAGTGAATAATATCTTTTTCATAAAATACTTTAAAATTTTTCCAAACAGCTCCCTTAGGTGTTTTCATAACAGGTTTTCCATATAATTCTAGTGCTTTTTCTACATTATCACCTATTTTTAAACCTTTTACTGTCGAGCCTTCAAAACCTCTTTTAAATTCTAATTGAAGTACTAAATCTTCCTCAATATACATATTTATTCCATCTAGTTCATAAGATATTATATTATCATCATAATCATGAGAAAATTGAGTTTTACATTGTTTGTTTAATATTTCAATAGCTTCTGATTTTTTTGTAAGATTTAAAATTATCCCTAAGAAAACACCTTCTTCACTTATTTGCATACTTCTTATTAAAGCATTTTCAACTTGTTTTGATTCATTTTCAGAATAGTTTATAGTTTCAGACACACTAATATTATTATTATCATTAGAAATATTTGAATTCATAGAAGAAACTAAGTCGCTTAAAGACATTGTAGGTATTTCAAAAGGTAATTCAGGAATTACTTCTTCTTTTTTAATTTGAGGAACTAGATTGTCAAAATTTACAATATTTTGATTAGTTAAAATTTCTTCTCTATTATCAATTTCAACATTTTTTATATTGTTCGCTTTATCAAGTAGTTCTTTAGGTACATTAAAACCTCCTGTAAGAGGATTAAACTTCATTCCAGATAATCCAGGAGGAATAGTCGATTTTGTAAATTGTTGCTGAGATAAAAGTTGTGCTTGCTTTGCTTCTGATTGAGCTTTTTGATTTTTAAAATCTTCTGATTTTATTCCCCTCAATGTTTGTATTACTTCATCTGGTAATCCCATTCCGTGTAGATGTGATAAATCTTTTTGTTGATTTTCTACAAATACTTTTTTAGTTTTAATTGTTTCATTCTCTTTTTCAATATCAGAGGCTTCTTTTATTGACGTAAGTGTCATTAATACTTCTGGTGGAAGTCCCATAGACATAAAAGCCGATAAATCCTGAGAGGCATTCAAATTAATTTTTTTACTTAAAGGAGTTTCTGTCATTCAATTACCTTAAAAAGCAATTCTTATAATTAAATTATACATTTTTTTTGGTGTTTATAAATACATTTAAAAGTAATTTATATTAAAATTAACTTAATTTCATAATGGGTTATATTTCAAAGGAATTCTTGATTCTTTTATTTTTATATCAAATTCATTACATATTAAGTTTTTTACTTTTTCTTGAAGGTTATTATCATATTCAAAATTAATTATATCACTTAGCTCAATAATTTGTTTATTTTTAAAAGTATGCTTATTTGAGTATTTTATAAAAATAGTACATTTTTTCTCATCTATTTCAAATTTTATAGTAAACGTAAAGATAATATCATTAGATGTTTTACTATGAACATCAATATCAAATTTAAAACTATCTGTAATCATTGAACTTATATATTCTTTTGAATAGAAAAAATTTACATTATCAGGTAAAGTAAGGATATCATCTATACCACTACTTATTTTTTTTAGAAATTTATTAATAATAACTTTTGCCATATACATATACATATATTATATTTAATTTTTTCAATCAATTAACATCAAAAAAACAAATTTTAATGAATATAACAGGTAACCTTTTGTAAACTTCTTTAGCTTTCAGAAAAAAATAAGAATATGTTCTTATTTAAGTTTAAAATAAGGATATTTATTTATAGATATATAACAATAAATTAAGAAAAATATAAAAAACAAAATTTATACATTAGAATAATGAATTAAATTTCTCAAAATTATTAAATAATCACAAATCCTAAATAACTTTTGATTCGTCTAAATTCTCTTTTTCAATCTTAGACGACGGGATGTCATTTTCTAATATTTTTTCAGTTTTCTTAATTTCCAATGGTTCTGGAAGTGTATTTTCAACTTTCTTTAAAACTTGTCTTCCCATTTTAACTTCTGAGAGTAATTTTTCAAATTCTTTTTCAATAGCTGTTAAAACAAATTCAGCGTATTTTCTAGTATCACTAAGGTGTTTATTTGATTCATAATAAACTTGTCTAGAGTATTCTTGAGCTTCTCTTATCATTTTATCTGCATCTCTTCTAGCTTGCATTCTTATTCTTTCCGCTTGCTCTTTGGCAGATTCGATTTCTTTAGATGAGTTTTCATCTTTTTCTTCAGTATTTTTAGAAGGAATATTTTTTACCAAATTTGATAGATTATTAGAATCTTGTTTAGATTTCATTCCGTTGCCATTCCCATTACCATTGCCATTGCTAGGAATATTAACTTTAGTAAGATCTTTTTTTATAGTGTCTTTTTCGTTTGATATTTTAGGCTCTATTACTTTAGAGACAGGTCTTTTATTTTCTACAATACTTTCCATAGATTTTTGACTTACACTAACATCAATATCTATATTGTTTTCTACTGCTGAAACCATATCTTCACTCATACTATTATCTTTATTTAAAATTTTTACTTCATTATCATTAGAAATATTACTATTTAAATCATTATTTTGGCTATTGGTATAAACATTTATTTGTTTTTTATACAACTCAATAAGACCAAGTCCATCAAGTTCCAATAAACTAGCATATTGTTTTATATAGCTAAAAGTATGTACTAAGGATGGGGTAATATCTTTTTCATCATTTTCTAAGGCATGAAGAAATCTTTCAGGAATCATTGTCTTTTCAGCGACATAAGTCACAGAAATTTTTTTCAATTCCCTATAATATTTTATTATACTACCTACTGAGGTAAAACTTTGTGCCTCAAGCATCTTATATCTACTTCACCAAAACAATAAACTTAGAAATTTTAAAATCTAAGTCAAACATAATATATTATACACCTTAAACAAAAAAATTAAACTTTGAAAACTAATAATATAAAAATAACTTAACAATACCTTATATTAAAGTTAAAATTTAACTATTGAACTAAGTGTATAATATATCACATATAGTTTAATGTGTTAATAGAATTTATATTTTTTTCAGTTTAATAATGATTTGTATGCAGATATTAAGCCAAAACCAGAAAGTTCATCAAATCCTTTTTTATCAAGATCAAAAGAATTCTTTTCAATTTTTTTTCTAACATCGGCTCTACTCATATTTAAGTTTTTACTCCATACTAAAGCGGCTAATGCTGATACATAAGGTGTTGACATAGATGTTCCACTCAAAACTGTATAATTTGCTGTCAATCCAAGTTTACTCAAATCAACCTTATAGGAAGGGAAAGTAGAATATATTTTAAACCCTGGGGAAGAAACAGAAATCCAATCACCAAAATTAGAAAAAGATGCTATTTGATTTTTTTCATTTGTTGCACCAACTGCAATTATATTTTTATACGAAGCAGGATAGTTTTTTATTTTTTTTCCATTATTACCCATAGCTGCAACAACTAAAACATTACTATTATAAGCATATTTCATAGCATTTTCTAATGTTTTACCTTCTTCAGGGCCACCTAAACTCATATTTATAATTTTTGCACCATGATCAACTGCCCAAACAATACCTTCTGCAATATCAGAATCATTCCCTTGACCTGAGGCAGCTAGAACTTTTATAGGCATTACCTTACATTTTGGAGCTAAACCAACCCCACCTTTTTGATTATTTGAAATAGCTGAAATTATGCCTGATACATGCGTTCCATGACCATTATCATCATTTGGAGAAGTTGTTCCATTAACAGCAGTAAAACCTTGAACAAGATTATCTTTTAAATCAGGGTGATTTAAATCTGCTCCAGTATCTGTAACAGCAACAATTACAGTCTGATTACCTTCATTTATTTTCCATGCTTTTTCTGCTTCAACACTTTCTAAAGCATATTGAAGTTTTATATCTGGATCATTAAAAAAAGTACTAGCTGAAAAAATTTTAGATTGCTTATCTAAAGAAAAGTTCTTTAAAAGCTCTTCCTTTATATCAAGAGGTTTATAATCTTTAAAAACATCGTCTGAGATTGACATTTTTCTTTTATAATTTGGCTCTGCATATTCTATATTTGAATTTGCTCTTAATTCTTCTAAAGCTGTTTCTAATGTAGCATTTTCAGGAACTCTAACAACTTCTACACCCAAAGATCCTACTTTTTTTATTTTTTCTGATTTAGAATAAATTTTCATAGAAGAAATTGAAGCCGATGCAGACTCAGATAAATTTCTTTTTATTATTATTTCCTTTGCATCAGTTATTTCTTGTTCTTTGAATAAAAGATTTGAATTTGATGTTCTATTACAACTTACAACAAGCATTTCTAATAAAATTAGAACAATTAGTTTTTTCATTTTAAAAATCTATAACAATAACTACTAATATTTTAACACTTATTTTCATAAAATCTAATTAAAAACATATTCATGATAAAATATCTTAGATTATAGCTGTTTTTACTTATGCTGGGATGCTCATAAATCTAATTTTTATACTAGAGAGTTTTTACAAACAAAAGTAAATTACCAATATAGAACTTATGACATATCAAAAAATAATGAAAAAGAGCTTTTAGAATCAAATAATCCCTTTGCTTTAGTTTCTTATGTAGCCAAAAAATCAATAAACCATAAAGATAATGATCAAAATAATTATGATTTTAAAATTGAATTAACTAAAATATTGCTAGAAAAAGG
>JBBTGK010000091.1:0-17519 GCA_038060635.1 Cyanobacteriota bacterium
GAACATTAAGCATATTTAGATATTTTTGTCACGCTAACATACCGTAAGGACACGAAATAACTGCTACAAAAAAGGGTTGGGCAAAAAGATTAAGAATAGAACATTTGAAAGGATGTGGTTTATCTGATCCAAATGCTAATGTTTTTGATTTTGGTAATGGAAATGGATCAAGAGGAACAGATCCTAATAATTTATATGCTTTACAAGATGAACCTGAAATAAATATGCTAAAAATAAATGGACAAATAGTTACAAATTCTGATACTTTAAATACAAAAAATATTGGCATTACAAATTCTATAAAACCAGATAGTTTAAAACCAAATATAACAGGTATTTCACCTGATTTAGTAACTATAGAAATGAATTTTAGTGAGTCTGTAAACCGAGAAGATGTAGAAAATTATTTTAGAATTACATCACAGGAAAATATTGATAGTAAAAAAGAATCATTTGTAATTAACAAAAAAAATACAAATTTAAATTTTTATTGGTCTGAAGATACAAGTAACTTAAAAATAGATATAAATAATGCTCTTTTATCAAATAAAATTGGTGAGGAAGCAAAATATATGATTTATTTTGAAAAACCTTTTAGAGATAGTACAAATAGATATAATCTAAAAAATAAAACATTTAGATTTACTCCAGATAAAATAAATGATTTTAGTATTTTTTCTGTAAAAAATAAAGAGATAAAAAAATGAAAAAAATAATATATTCAACTATTTGTTCTTTGCTTGTTTTTTCTTGTTCTGAAAAAATTAATAAAATATCAAATGAAAAAGATAATATTAATAATAAAATAAAATCAATAACAGTAAAATCAAAAAAAGATGGTTATATAGTAGCAAAAACAGGTGGTAACAAAGTAATATTTACTTTTGATTCTAAAAAAGAAGGTGAGGAAGTTTTTAATGCTGAAGTGGAATATCAAGATGGAACTAAATCAGATAAAGTTATTTGGGAAAGTTTTTGTCCTGATTCTATAAAAATTGATAATGGTATCATAACAGCTAATAAAATAGTAGCCTATTGTGATATAACAATAAAATCAAGTGAAAATAATTTAGAAAAAGTCCTTTTTAGTATTAATTTTGTTGAAAAAATGATAGTTGAAGGTAATATCTGTAACAATAAAACTGTCAACAAAAGATATGTAGAAATAGATCCTAATGAATCAGCTAGAGGTTATATTGGAGAATTAAAAGAAAAATGTACTATTTCTGGAATAGTATATGATAGAAATTCAAATAAGATTGAAAATACTATTGTAAAAGCCAAAACCATAGATTCTTGTTGGGAAGCTGAATCAAAAACTGATAAAAATGGTCAATATGTATTTAGAAATGTTCTTGTCGGTCCTATAATAGAAATAACGGCTGAAAAAAATGGATTTTCTAAAACCAGAAAAGAAATAGCAAAACCAAATTTAACAGGAGATCCTAAAGCTAATACTTTTGATTTTGGAAGAGGCAATTCTTTGAATGATACAGATTCAGAAAATTTGTATTTTCTTTTTTAAATAGTTTAGTAAAATATTCAATGTTTTTCTTTGAAAGTATTTTTAAAACGAGTAACATTTAATGCACCTGGGGGGGATCGAACCCTCGACCAACCGATTCGAAGTCGGTTGCTCTATCCACTGAGCTACAGATGCAATAGAAAATATTTATATCATAGAAAAAATGGAATATCTAAGAATTTTTTAGTTTCTTAATTTTTATTTTTATAAATAAGTTTTCTGAAAACGATCAAAAAACTCTAATATTTAAATTGTGTGAGAACAAGTTCTTCTAAAAATCAACTCAAATCATTAAAACATCAATGATTCAAAAATATTTAGATTAGCTTTATGCTAGTATTATTTAATTAATCAAAAATAATCAAAGTTTTTTTATAACAAATGTTTCTTATTTTTAGACAAAATTTACTATATAATTAATTAAAATATAAAAACTATTTTTAGAAAAATTTTCTTAGGAAAAATTAGAGTGGTTTCAAGCATAAAATTATCTTTTATAAATTTTCTTACTGGGTTAGGAAGAATGAATCTTTTTACCCAAAAGATGCTCATAACTCTTTTTACTACAAGAGTTCCATTGAATATTGTTCTTCAAAATATGTATGACATAGGTATAAAGACATTACCTGTTCTTGCTGCAGTGTGTCTTTTTGTTGGTACAAATATGGCTTTTGTTGGTTATCAAATATTTAAACAATTTGGTGGACAAGATTTATTAGGAGTTTATGTTGGTCTTTCTTGTATAAGAGAAATGGCTCCTATTTTAGTAGGTTCAATTATGGCTGCAAAACCTGGTACAGATATTTCTGCAACCATTGCTACAATGAGAGTAAAAGAACAAATTGATGCTTTAGAAGTAATGGCTGTAGATCCTTTTTGGTTTTTATTAGTTCCTCGACTTATCGCTTTTATTCTTGTTGCCCCTTTACTAGTAATTTTTGCAGATTTCTTTTGTATCTTTGCTGCTTACATGACGGCAGTTTTTCAATTACATCTAAATTCAGGTAAATTTTTTGAAGATATGGTTACTTATTTACAAGTAATAGATTTTTTTAAGGGAATAACAAAAGGTTTTGTTTCATCATTACTTGTTTGTATAATTTCTTGTTATTTTGGGTATAATTCAGCTCCTGGCCCAAAGGGTGTTAGTAAAGCAATTAATACAGCCGTTGTTCTTGAAGCAAGTTTAATTGTGGTTGTTAACTATTTTATGACAGAAGTAATGTATGGTGTCCAATAATGAAAACTATAATAGAATTTAAAAATGTAACAAAAAGTTTTGGAACTCAAAAAGTTCTTGATGATGTTTCTTGCAAAATACAAGAAGGAAAAACAACAGTTATTTTAGGGCCAAGTGGAACAGGTAAAAGTGTTTTTTTTAAACTCTTAGTTGGCTTATTAAAACCAGATTCTGGTAGTATTTTTGTATCTGGAAAAGATATTACAAAAATGAGTGAAAAAGATCTTATGGAAACCAGAAAAAAATTTGGTATGCTTTTTCAAGATGGAGCTTTATTTGACTCATTAAATGTTGCAGATAACATTGCTTTTCCATTAAGACAGCATACTAAAAAAAGTAATGCTGAAATAGATAAAATAGTTTCTCATAAATTAGCTCAAGTTGGCTTACCAACAGTACATCACAAACTCCCCTCAGAACTTAGTGGTGGAATGAGAAAAAGGGTTGGATTTGCAAGAGCAATTGCCTTAGATCCAGATATTGTACTCTTTGATGAACCACATTCTGGTTTAGATCCTGTTATGTCAGACTCTATTGATAAATTAATTTTAAAAATGCAACATGAGTTAGGTTCAACGTTTGTTGTTATTAGTCATGACATTGCAGGTTCTTTTCAAATAGCAGATTTTATGGGAATGTTATATAAAAGTAGACTTATAGAGTTTGGGTCTAAAGAATATATTCAAAATTCAGAAAACCCAATTCTAAAACAATTTTTTTCAAGAAGTTCTGAAGGGCCTATGTAATGATAAAATTATTTTTATCACTTACTATATTTTTATGTTTATCGGGGTTTTCAAAAAATATGATTATAGATAACTATTCATCTTTAGTTGATTATCTTTATACATTGAGAAATGATAATAATTTAACTATAGCAAATATAGATTTAGCTGATTTTTTAATAAAAAAGATAAAAAGAGTATCTGAAAAAGAAAAAGCTAGAATATATCTAAAAGAATATGTTTCAAAATATGCTACTTTTGAAATTAAAAAAAAATATGGTTTAGGTTCAGATATTAAACTAATTAATTTAGTTATAAAAAATGATGATTATGAAAAAATAAAAAAAATATTTGGGATATCATCTACTTTAAATGTAAATGAGTTTAATGCTTTAAGTGATCAAAATCAAGGACTGATTTTGGATAACATTGATTCTTCTTTAGCATATTACAAAGAAATAACAGAAAATAGTAATGCAGGTAATAGTAAAGAAAAAGTTATATCAAAAGAATTAGAATATTTTTTAAATTTTTTAGAATAAGGTAAAATAAATGTCAAAAGATGATAGAATAACAGATTTTTTTAAAATTTTAGATCCTACTACTATTTTAAAACTGGAAAATTTAAATATTTCAAAAATTATAAAGCAATTAGATCAATTAAGATTAAGTGGTTTTTTAGAAAAAATAGAAGAGTTTAATAAACTTTCTAAATTAATAAAAGATATGGAAGATATAAAACTTAGTGATTTGATAAAAAAAATAGAAGAATTAAAATTAAGTACTATTATTAAACAAATAGAAGAAAATAAACTCCAAGAGGTTTTTAATAATCAAAATAAAGAAATCCCTTTTAATGGTGGTGTAATAAAAATAGAAACTAGAAATGATTCTGCTCCTGATCAAATAAAAAAGCTTTTTGAACTAAAAAATCAAGGAATAATAACAAATGATGAATTTAATATTAAAAAGAAACAACTTCTTGATAAAATGTAGAAAATATTTTAGCTCTGTATTGCACGAATAACACAGATAACACCTATTACGGAAAAATTAATATCTGTGAAATCTGTGGAATCTGTGGCTAAATATAAAAAAATACTGATATAATAATGAAAAGTAATGTTTTTTTGTAAATTAGTAAGGAATAAAAATGTTTAATTTACCTTTTAAATTTAGGGATGTAATTCATGATTTTATAGAATTTCCTAAATCACCATTAGGTGCTACAGCGTTGCAAGTTGTTCAAACTTCAACATATCAAAGATTAAGAAGATTAAGTCAATTAGGAATGGCAAAATTAGTTTATCCTTGTGCAGAACATACAAGATTTGCTCATAGTTTAGGTTCTTTTCACCTTGCTCAAAAAGTTATGACCTTACTAAAAGAAAAAGGAAAATTATCTGATATTTCTCAAGCTGAACAAGATGCAACTTGTTTAGCTGCTTTATTACATGATGTAGGACATTGTATGTTTTCTCATGCTTCTGAAGGAATGTGGGATTTTAGACATGAAGAACAAACCTATAATTTAATTTTAAAAGATATTGAATTAGATAAAGTTTTAAAAGAATATCCTAGTAGTAGCAATTTTAAGCAATTAATAATAAATATCTTAAAAGGTGAAAATTTAACTGATAATAAGTATTTTTTACATGAAATAGTTTCTAGTCAATTAGATGTTGATCGTATGGATTATATTCTTAGAGATGCTCACATGACAGGAGTAAAATATGGTAGTTATGATCCTAAATGGATTTTAGAATATCTAACAGTCTCAGAATTTAATGGTAAATGGAGATTAGTTGTAGATAAAAAAGCTATTGACGCAGTAGAACAATATCTAACCGCAAGATATTATATGTATAGAAATGTTTATGAGCATAAAACATCAAGAATTTTTGAAATTATGCTTCAAGCAATAATAAAAGAGATAAAAAACTTTGACGATGAGATTTTGAAAAAACATGCTCTTTTATGGATGAAAGGACCTGATTTTAATAACCTTGAAGAATATAAAACTCTTGATGATTATAAAATGTGGGAAGCTTTAAAAACTATATCGAAAGAACAGGATTTTACTGGTAATGTAAAAGATTTAGCAGTTGATTTTTTATATAATAGAAGATGGGAATTAGAAAAAAATCCCAAATCAAATACAATAAATAAAGGATTTTCCGATGGTGCTTATTATACAAAAATAAAACCAAGTAAATTTTATGATCAAGAACCAGATAATCAAGTTTTAGTTTTATTAGATAATGATAGTCCTCCAAAACTTTTAAGCCAAATTGGACGTTTTATTTCAATAAATAAAAAACGAGAAGTTGAAGAAAGACTTTGTCTAAAAAGACCAAAATTAAAAACAAATGCAGACCTTTTAATTTATTAGGAAAATAGTAGCTATCTAAATTATAAAATTGAGCTATAATTACCTTTGCATTTAACTTTATTAATAATATAAATTAAAGCTCTGCTTTGATGTTAATGCAAAGAATTTATTTTTTTAGTGATAATAAAATTATTATGGAAAACCAAAATATAAAAGAATTATTAGAAGAAGCAAAAACTATTGCGGTTTTTGGTTTATCATCAAATACATCAAAACCTAGTTATAAAGTTTCTTCTTATATGCAAAGTAAAGGTTATAAAATATATCCTATTAATCCAAACGAAAAAGAAGTTTTGGGTGAAAAATCTTATTCAAATTTAAAAGAATTACCAGAAAAACCTGATATTGTAGATGTTTTTAGAAGAAGTGAAACTGTTTTAGAAATAGTTGATGAATGTATTGAATTAGATATAAAATCAATTTGGTTTCAACTTGGCGTTATTAATGAAGAAGCAATAGAAAAAGCGAAAAAAAATGGAATAAATGTTATAGTTAATAAGTGTATTTTTGTAGAACATTCTAAATATTTTTAATATTTAATATTTTATTGATATAAATTAGTAGCCCATCTCTAAAGATTTAGAGAGTGAGTCGATAGACGAAGACTTTTGGGGTGAGTATGATAGGTTAATTTTTTATGATTAGTATAGGAACAATTCAATTTGCTGTTAATACAGAAGAAAATTCTCATTTAATGGCAGAACATCCAATAGGTAGCATTAGTCGCATGATTGCTGAAATGTTATCTGAAAAACTATCTTTTTTGGGTATAATATCAAATACAGCAAGACTTATAGTTACAAAACCAAATGAAATTAATCATAAACAAGTTGTTTATGACTCTATGTTAGCTATTGAAACTGCAAAAAAAATATTAAAAGAAGAATACTTTGATTATTGTTTATATGGTCAAATAAACTTTAAAGAAGTCATTGAAGTTGAAATTTCTTTATTAGATTCAAGAGATGATAAAAGTCTATGGAGAAGAGTCATAAAAGAAAGAAATAATAATTTTCTGAATATTTCAACTAGAATAATAGAAGAAGTGAGTAAAATTTTAGATTTAGAAATTAATTTAAACTCTTTATCTTTTTTAGATTCAATTTCATCAAATAATTTAAAAGCTTGGGGATGGTATTCTCTTTTTTATGAAGATGAACTTTCTTTTGAAGATAGAAAATCTGCGTTATTAAAAGCTATTGAATTAGATAATAATTTTATTTTTGCAAAGTTAAAATTAATTTCTTTAAAATTATCAGAAGAAAAAGATGTAGAAAAAGCTTTAAATGAACTTGAGATTTTATTAGAAAAAATAGATAAAAGTGTTCTAAATTTTTTAGCTAAAAATCTAATAAAACAAGAAAAGTATTATGCAGCCAATATATTTTATGATTATTCATTAAAAAAAGATCCAAATCAAACTAATATATTTTTAGATATTATGAAAATATCCGAAGAGCTAAAAAATAATGATAAATTAAAATTTTTTATAAATAAGTATATTGAACTAACAAAACCTGAAAATATTAATTATGAAAAAATAGGTTATTTTTTTACAGCTTCTGGAAATATGGAAAAAGCCTTAGAAATATTAATAAAAGCAGATGACTATAATATAAAATCAGGTAAAATATATTCAATGATTGCTTTTATTTATCTAAATAAAAATGATTTCAAAAAAGCTTCTTTATATTATGAAAAAAGTTTTTCATTAATTTTTAGTGAAACTATTCTTGAAGATTGGTCAGCATCTTTATTGCAAACATCTGATTATAACAAAGTTATTGATGTTATAGAAAAATATAGAGATGATTTCCCGCATAATTCAGGAATAGAATGTAATTTAGCTATTGCATATTTAAATTTAAAAAATAAAGATAAAGCAATTAAAATATTAGATTATTGCGTAAAAAAAGATAAAGATAATCCTAAAGCAGCTGCCTTATTAGGTAATTTATACTTTGAACAAAAAAGCTATACACGGGCTCAAAAATATATAATAATTGCAAGTAAAAAAGAACCTAATAATTTTTATTGGCAAAAATTGCTTGGTGATTTGTATTTTGAAACAGGTGATTTTTTAGAAGCTGAAAAATATTACTTAAACACAATTTCATTAAAAAATGATATAAGAATACCTAAATATATTTTTATTCAAGCTGAAAAAGATAAAAATGATAAAAAATATTTAGTAGCTATTAAAAAATATTATTCAGCTTATTCACTAGATTCCTCTTTATTTAAATCAATTGAAGAAATATATAATATTTTTGTTTTATTAGATGAAATAGATAATGGAATTGATTTTTTTGAAAATATTTTAGAAAAAAATATCGATAAGAGTCTTATATGGTTAAGTTTACATAAATTATATCAAGCTAAAGCAAAAGGATTTTTTGCAAAAAAATGGAAAAATAAATCTGAAGTAGCTCTTGATAACTATAATGATCTTATAAAAAAATCATAGAATCACCAAAAGAATAGAATTTATAATCTTTTTCAATTGCTAATTGGTATGCAGAAAGAACTTTTTCTCTATCCCAAAAAGCAGAAATTAACATTAATAAAGTAGATTCTGGTAAATGAAAATTTGTTATCAATATATCTGTTGCTTTTACTTTATTTGGTGGATAAATAAATATCTCTGAAAAATCACTTTCGGCTTTAAATTTTCCATATTTATTATAAATAGTTTCTAAAACTCTTGTTACAGTTGTTCCTACGGATATTATTCTTTTATTATTTTCTTTTTGATAATTTAAAGTTTGAGCTGTTTTTTCTGAAAGTTCATAATATTCTTTGTGCATTTTATGATTAGTTATAAGCTCTTCCTTAACAGGTAAAAAAGTTCCTAATCCAACATGTAAGGTTATATATTCAAATTTTATTTGTTTTTCTATAAGACTATCTATTAATTCTTTTGTAAAGTGTAATCCTGCGGTAGGAGCAGCAACAGAACCTTCATTTTTTGAATAAACAGTTTGATATCGTTCAGAATTACAATCAGGCTTTTTTATATAAGGAGGAAAAGGAACTTCGCCTAATTCTTTTATTATTTGCATAAAAGTTTTATTGTTAGGATAACTAAATTTAATTATTCTTTCTCCTGTTTCTAAATAACTAATTGTTTCTCCAGATAAATCTTCATTAAAAACAATTTTATCGCCTTCTTTTAATCTTTTAGCTGGTTTTACTAATGTTAACCAAGTATCTTTTTCTATTTCTCTAACTAAGAAAACTTCTAATTTTGCACCTGTTTTTTCTTTTATACCAAATAATCTAGCAGGAATAACTCTTGTATCATTTAGAACAATAAGATCTCCTTTTTGTAAATAATCACCTATATTTTTAAATATATTATGGTTTATAGTATTTTCTTTTCTATTTATAACCATTAATTTTGATAAATCTCTAGGTTCTATTGGTTTAGTAGCAATAGATGATTCTGGTAATTCATAAAAATATGAGTTTTTTAATAAGTTTGTATCCATTTATTGTCCTTCTATAAGTTCTTTTTGTCTTATGGTATCTTGAATTAATTTCTTTTTCATTTCTTTATTTTGCTCAGGATTTTTTTCAGCATCTATATCTTCCTGAGTAAATGGTAAATTAAAGGTTTTTATATCTTCTTCTTTTATATCTTCACTAATTATTACTTCAATAATTGAATTTGGGTTAGATGTTTTTATTTTTTCAGAATCAAAAGGAAAATGTTTTACAAAAATCTTCATTTCTTTTTTATCAATAGTTAAAATAAAACCAATATCTTGAGTATAAAATCTTACTTCATAAATATCTTGATTATTTTCAAATTTATATTCTTTCCAATTCATATAATTTATATCTGGAGAAGTCGTTATAATTGGCGTTGGAGACGGAGTTTCTTTTTTATCATTGCCAGTATTTCCTAAATCTGAACCTACAGGTAACATACCCATTTTATTAAGCTCTTTTTCTACCAATTCTACATCAGACCAACTTTTTAAACCTGGTGGTAAAGGAATTGCTTTAATTCTTTCTTCAGACCAATCTTTAAAATATGGTATTTTTTTAAAAGTTTCAGCTTTTAGTTCATCTTCAGTTTTCTTTTTTGGAACAATACTTTTTTGAGGTGTTGGTGTTGCTTTAATAGAAGGCTTTGGTTTAGGTGTAATATCATTTTTAACTTTTGGTTTTATAGCATTTTTAATCTTTTCTATTTTGGGTTTATCTATTTTGGGTTGTTTTGGAGGATCAACATTAGGTTTATCTATTTTAGTTATTTTAGGCTTATCTATTTTAATTTTTTGTATTTTTTGAATTGGTTTTATGTATAAAACTTTTCTTTTTTTAGTAGTTTTTTCAATATTCAAAAATTGCATGGCAGCAAAAGAAGCAATTGCTGTTATGTGAATAACAAATGATAATACTAAATACAAAAAAAATCTTTTCATGTCTCTATTTTATTTTTTTCTTCTAAAAAAACTTTTTATTTTGCTCAATAAACCTTCTTTTTCTTCTTCTTCATCGTCTTCATGTTCAATATCTTCAAAATCAATATTATCAATATCTTCAAGATATTTTTGTAAAAAAGTTTTTGCCTCTTCTTCTTTATTATTTATATTCGCTTGCATATAAACATAAATAGATTTTTTAGAGTTTTTTAATACACTTTCAAAAGTAAAACCAATATATTTATCTTTTAATCCTTCTACAGAATAAGAAAGAAGATACCTATCAGAAATATCTTTTTTTTCAAAAGGAAAGAACTCATGCGAAATTTCTTGTATTTTTTGCCTAGCTCTTTCCGAAAGTTTAAACCAATATTTTAATTGAGTGTCTGGATCAACTTGAGAAATAAATATAAAATTATCTTCAACAATTGTCCATTCAACATCTGCTATTTCTTCTATAGGAAGAGGTTTAGAAAGAGCCCCTAAAGGTATTTCAGTAAAAGTATCTGAAACACCACCAATCCAATCTAAAGAATCTAATTTAAAAGAAATATTTTTTATTGTCATTACTCAAATATTGAATTATAATCTGTACTTTCTTTTTCTTCTACATATTCTGTTTCCATTTGAGCCAGTTGCAATCTGCCACTTAAATCAACGTTAACAGCGTGCCATTTTGTATAAGAATCAATAACCCAAATACCAGATTCACGAGTGTTATTTCCAGAAGCTCCGTTTCCACCGAATGGTAAATGTGCTTCGGCTCCAGTAGTAGAGTTGTTAATACTACTCATTCCAGCTGTTATTTCATTTTTGAATTTATACATATATTGAGGGTTATATGTGTACATTGCAGAAGAAAGACCATATATAGTTCCATTTGCAACAGCCATAGCTTCATCAATATCATTAACTTCAATTAATGTTATTACTGGCCCAAAAACTTCTTCTTGAGCTATTTTCATATCAATTTTTACTTTATCCCAAATTACAGGCCATACAAAAAGACCTTCTTCTGGATCTCCTACAAAGTTTTCTGGTTTATTATCTTTTGTTATTATTCCATTTCCATAAAGAAGTTCAGCACCGTCTGCTTTTGCCATTTCATAGTGTTTCATAAAAGTATCTAAAAATCTTTTTGCTAACATAGGCCCATAAAGAACTGTAGAATCTATATTTGGATTACCTATTTTAATTTTTTTAGTTTCTGCTAAAAATTTGGTTTTAAATTCTTGTGCTATATCTTTATGAAGTATGATATTTCCTGCCGAAGTACATCTTTGACCAGCAGTTCCAAAAGAAGCCCATAAAGCACCAGAAACAGCAAGATCAATATCAGCATCTTCCATAACTATAAGAGGATTTTTTCCACCTAATTCTAATGAAGGCACAATTAAATTTCTTCCACAAATTTCACCAACTTTTCTACCAATTAGTGTAGAACCTGTAAAAGAGAATTTTTGTAAATATCCTTTATCAGTCATATTTAATAAATCATTACCAGCTGTTGGACCAGTTCCATAAACAATATTAACAACACCTTTAGGAACACCAGCATCTTCTAAAACTTTACCAAAAAGGTAAGCAACTGCTGAAGCATCTTCACTTGGTTTCCAAACAATAGTATTTCCACATAAAAGAGCAGGAATTATTTTCCAAGATGGAACTGCAATTGGGAAATTACCAGCAGTAATAACACCTGTTACTCCAACTGGTTTTCTGTATGTATATAATTCTTTGTTTCTCATTTCTGATGGAACTGTTTGACCATAAAGTCTTCTTCCTTCAGATTGAAAAAATTGAGCGGTATCAATAGCTTCTTGCACACTTCCTAATGATTCTTTTGGTGTTTTACCTATTTCTCTAGTTACAATTTTTGCCAAGGTTTCTTTATTTTGTTCTAAAATTTTACCAATATTACCAACAATTTGTCCTCTAAGAGGTGCTGGAGTATTTTTCCAATTTTTAAAAGCATCATTTGCAGCTTGACAAGCTCTTTCAACATCTTTTTCTGTAGAAGCTGGAAAAGTTCCAACTGTATCTCTAAGATCGCTTGGATTATGTGAAGCAAATCTTTCTCCTGCTTCAGATTCACATTCTTCTCCATTTATATAGTTATAACCATATAATGTTTTTCCATATTGCTCAACTTGATTTTTTACAAATTTCATAAATTAACACCAAAAATATCTAATTTTTTTATATGATTAATTATATCATTCAAAAAATAAATCCCCAAAGGGACTTCTTATTTTTTAACTACTTTGCTATAGTCAAGTCTATTTTTTCTCAACAAGTAAATCAGTTATAATTTATTTTTAAATATATAAGATTCTAAACTATTTTTTAAAATAGTAATTGTTTGATATCTATCATCTTTATCTTTTTCCAAGCATTTTAGAATCATTTTTTCTAATTCTGAAGATAAATCTAAATTATACAAACTTGGTATAGTAGTATTTTCTTCAACTATATTTCTTTCAATTTCAGATGATTTTAAATGTTTACTTGTATTAAAAGGTTTTTTACCTGTTGCTAACTCATAAAAAATCAATCCCAATGAAAAAATATCGCTTCTTTCATCTAAATTTTCTTTTTTTATTTGCTCTGGCGAAAAATATTGTATTTGTTCAATTGAAGATAATGATTTATCAAAAAGAAAACCTTCAAAAAAGTTTGATAATTTTACAACGCCATTTTGAACAAAAATATTCATAGGGTTTATATATTTATGAACGATTTCTAATTCATGTAAACACTCAATAGCTTGACATAAGCCTAAAATTATTTTTATAACAATGTTTTCTGATTTTGCCGAATTATTTTTAGATAAAAAATATGAAAGTGATTCAGTTTCAGCATCTTTTTGCATTAAAGCTGTTTTGACCTCTCCATACTCATATTTATAAAATTTCATTATGTTAGGATGAGAAATAGCTGTCATTGAAAGAACTTCGGTTTTAAAAATATTTTCTAATTTTTTAAAATTTTCAAAAGAAAAAACTCTAATTCTAAATACTTCAAGGGTATCTTTTTTTACAACTCTAAATGTTTTACTTAAAGAGTCTTCTGATATTTTATCTATCATTTTATGAGATGCTAATTCATTATTTTTATCAATATCATCTATTGAATTATTAAACTGCTCCAATTTACACTTCTCTCTTATCATCATTTTATTTTTCCTATAAAACGCAATCAGAACTCTATATATAAATTATATTTCTTCTCCTATAATAAATCTATTTCACCTGTGGGTGATTTTTTTGTACGAATCAATTGATCTATATCAATTTTAATTTTCTAATTTTTATATTTTAACTAATACAATTTAAAAAATTTATAATTCATAAGCAAATTTAATTTTATAAAATTAAAAGAAAAATACTTTTAAATATAACTCGTTTATATCCTTTTACGGATAGTACTTTACGCCTATTATGACTCTCTAATATATATAGATATTTGATTTTGCTCATATACTTATTTATAAGCTGTTAATATATTCTCTTGTTTTATAATATTTTTATGAATTTAAAAATAAAACTAGATTAAGCCTTAATTTAATAATAATTTAAACATTTTTTTGTTACTTTGCTGTTAATAAAAAAATAATAAGAACTTAAGAAAAAAACAATATCACCCGAGGGTGATTATGGTATGATATTAGTGTCACTTTTAAATTATAAATATAATTTTATTGAACTAATCAAAATTAAGATAGTAATTTTTATATGTTAGATTCAGAAAAAGTTTTTATAAAAAATAAAATAAACCCTCCATATTATGGAGATTCTATAATTGACCGAATTGATATCTTAGAACAAATAAATACCTCTCTAAAAAATTATAATGTAATATTTATTTCTTCTGCGGCTGGTTATGGAAAAACAACTCTTTTATCTTCTCTTTGTAAAAAATATATTGATAATTTTTGTTGGTTATCTTTAGAAAAAGATGAAAATAATAATTCTGATTTTTTTGATTATATTTTGTTTTCTTTTTCTAAATTAGAAGAGGATATTTGTAAAAAAATTATGGAAATAAAGAAAAATATTTCTAAATACAATACAAAATATCTAATATATAATTTTATAGAAAAAATAGCTGAAATTAAAAAAAATTACATTATGATATGGGATGATTTTCATAATATTGATGATCAAGATACTTTAGATTTAGTTTTTTTTATTATTAAAAATCTTCCTGATAATTTAAAAATAATAATATCTAGTAGAAAAAATAATTTAAATTTAAATATAAAAGAAATAGAGATTTATAAAATTGATGTAATAAAAGATTTATCCTTTAAACAATCTCATATAGAGCTTTTATTAGATATTTATAAAAAAGATATTAATTTTAAAGAAAAAGAAATTGAGGATATTCTAAAAAAAACTAATGGATGGATTATGGGAGTAAAACTAATTTTATTAGGTTTAAAAAATAATCAAAAAATAAAAGATTTTTCAGGTGATATTTCATCTCTTTCCGATTATTTTTTTCAAGAAGTTTTCTTTAATTTAGATGAAAGTATTCAAAAATTTCTTCTTTCTACATCTCTATTAGATACTTTTAGTTATGATATTGCTAACTATATTTTAGATATAAGTAATTCAGATCTTATAATAAGAAAAATCCAAAAACAAAACTTATTTATAGAATCTTTAGATAATATCGATTATTTATTTAAATATCATGATTTATTCAAAAATTTTCTTTATAATAAACTAAAAAGAAGTAAAAATAATTTAATAAAAGAATTAAATTTAAAAATAGCTAATTGGTATTTTTTAAATGAAAATACTAATATGGAAATAAAATATAGATTTGAAGCTGGTGATGTAGATAAAACATTAGAAATAATGGAAAATAAAATTTATGAAAAAATAGATAATAGTAAACTAAATATAGATATAAAATATATAATAAAAAAAATAGATTTTGATAAGATATTAGATAAACCCTTTGTTACTTTTTATTATGCTTGGATTCTATATTTAAATGATATGAATTTTAATAAATCAAAAGAAATATTAAATTTATTACAAAATAAATATCCAGAATTAGATGATAAAATAAAATCTTATGTATTTTTATTAGAAAGCTGTTTATCATATAGTCTATTAAATTTTAATGAATCTAAATTATTTGCAGAAACAGCTATATCTCTTAATCCTAATTCTAAAAATATCTTAATAGAAGCTAATAAAAATATTGCTATTGTTAATTTCTTTTCAGATAAAGCTAAATGTATTGACTCTATAAATAAAATTTTAACTATTTCTGATGATTTTAAAGATATTACAAGAGGAATTAATTTTAAAATACTATTATTATTAAGAGATTTAAAAATATCTGAAGCAAAAAATGAATCTTTTGAGCTATTAAAAAGATTTGAAAAACAAAATCTTTTAGATTATTATCAAATAATAACAGTTTATATTAATTATCTTCATTATTACTACTATTTAGATAATTATGAAAAAATTAAGTTTTATTCTGATTTATGTTTTAAAATAGTAGATCATTACAAAGAAATAGACAATTCTATTTCATTTAATACAGTTGAAGTGAATTTTTTATCTTATTATATAGAGATATCTATAGATTATTTAGATTTTGAAAATGCAACTAAATATATAAACTATTTAGAAAACAAGTTTTTAGAAGCTAAAAATACAGTATTTGAGAAAAAATTCAATCAATTAAAAATAAAGTATTTTTTAGCTAAAGATGATATGAAAAAAATTGACTATATTTATAAAAATAACAGTGATGTTTTTTATGAAGATAATTTAACTCTAAATTCTATACATATAAAATATCTCATAAGAAATAATGACTTTAATAAAGCTGAAAAAATTTTATTAGAATTTTTATCTGAAAATCAAGAAAAAAAATATAAAGTTTTTGTTTTTGAAGCAAGGTTATTTCAAGCTATTATATACTTAAAAAAGTTTGATTCTGAACACTGCTTATTTATTTTGACAGAAATAACTAAATCAACACAAAAAGAAAATATAATTAGAATTTTTACCGAGATAGATGATGATTTTACTTTATTACCTATATTTAAAAGGCTTTTAAAGAAAATGGATGAATCAAAAAAGAAAGAAATTGATACTTTGTACTTAGAAAAAATAATAAAGGCTTTTGAAGTTAAAATTGAAAAACTTAATTTTAAAGAACCTAAACAAGAAAATATCCTTAATATTTTATCTCAAAGAGAAAAAGAAATATTTTTTATTCTTATACAAGATAAAACAAATAAAGAAATTGCAAATATACTTAGTATTTCAGAAAATACAGTTAAAACACATATAAAGAATATTTATAAAACATTAAATGTTTCAGATAGAACTCAACTGAAATTTTTATCAACTATGAATACATAAAATTGTTTTAATAGTTTATATATATATATAACTTAAAGCATTATTATATATAGTTTACAATCATTTTAAATAACAAACTAATATATGAAAATTATTACTTTTTTTTGGATAAATAATAGACATTGCCTTTTTGATTTGGTAAATTTAAACAATGTTGATTTAAAAAACACAGAGGAATGAAATGTCTATATTTTTAGATGAAAATACAAAAGTAATAGTTCAAGGGATTACAGGAAGAGATGGTTCTTTTCATACAAAACAAATGATTGATTATGGTACAAAAGTTGTTGCTGGAGTTACACCTGGAAAAGGTGGTACTGAAATTTATGGTGTTCCAATATTCAATACTGTTGAAGAAGCAGTTAAATCAACAGGAGCTGATTGTTCTGTAATATTTGTACCTGCAAAGCTTGCTGCTGATGCAATAATGGAAGCTGCTGCGAGTAAAGTAGAACTAATTGTTTGTATCAGTGAAGGCGTTCCTGTAAGAGATATGCTTTCTGTTTATCAATTTGTAAAAAAACAAGGTGTAAGATTAATTGGACCAAATTGCCCAGGACTTATAACACCAGGAAAAGCTAAAGCTGGTATTATCCCAGGACATATCCATACTCCAGGTAGAATTGGTGTTGTTTCAAGAAGTGGAACATTAACTTATGAAGTTGATTATAGTCTTACCAAAGCAGGTTTAGGACAATCTACTTGCGTTGGAATTGGTGGAGATCCAATAATTGGAACAAGTTTTATTGATGTTTTAGATGCTTTTGAAAAAGCAAGAGATCAAAAAATTCCTCAAAAATTAATTT
>JBBTGK010000092.1:0-14812 GCA_038060635.1 Cyanobacteriota bacterium
CGCTTTGTTAGCCATTGCTGCACCAACTACACCACCAACTACACCAGCAATTAACATTGGTGTTCCTGTGCAACCTAATAATTTAGCTACTCCAGAAAAAACACCACCACCAAAAACACCACCAACACCACCGATAGCACCTTTTATAGTTGTTCCTACTACATCTGCTGTTGCATCACCAATATCTTTTCCACCTGCAACAGAAATACCATTCATAACTAATGAAGTTCCACCTGCAAGTAATGCACCTACTCCAGCAGCAGAAAGGCTTGTTTGACCAAGAGTTTTTAATCCATCCCCGAGAGAACTTGTAATTTGGCTAGGGCTACCTGATTTTATTCCTTCAAATACGCTTGTACCAACTTGTCCTAAAACTTCGTGGTGTTTGTAACCTGCAACTGCTCCACTTGCGAAAACAGACATTTCGGTAGCACTTCTTGATAAAAGGCTAACAGAATCATTTCCATAAGCTCCTTGAGTTAATGGAGGAAGAGAATTTTGTCTTTGTACAGGGCTAGAATTTGTATAAGCTGATACAGGTCTTACAGCATTTATTGTCATTCCACTCATTTTATTCTTCTCCATCAAAATTTGGTTCTATATTAATATTATAGATTGTAGAAAAAATAAAATAAAGGGGATTAAATGAAAATTACCCTATATTTAACCTTAGCTTTACTTTGATGAATAATTACCATAAGTGTCAAAATATTTGTCTCCAATAAAAGATTTAAATCTATTAAATTCTTCTGCGTTCATCTTCATTCTAAAAGACACAGAGCCACTATTGTTAATATCAAATTTTATATTTTCAGGAGATATTGTTTCACACATATTTTTTACAGCATCAATAAATTTACTTGGTTTTAATTGAGGGGTTTCTATATTATGATTTTTTATAAGCGAATTAACTACTTTTTCTGGGCTTATATAAATATTAGAATTTTTTTCCATATAGTCATAAACTTTTTTTAACTCTCTACTATCAAGAATTTGGTTAGTTTTTTCATTATATTTAGAAATTACTTTTGTTATTTTTTCAAATTTCCTAGAAGAAATATCATCATGCATTGGAATAGCTAATTTTATATTATTTATTTGTTTCTCTTTTTGTTCAGCTCTTAACCCAGATAAGCTAAGAGCAAGGCATTTGGCATTAGTCATACTCATTCCAGAAGTTACCATTTTAACTAAAGATGGTTGTTTTACTACACTCAAAAGCTTTGAAATTTCACCTTTAGAAATCATAAAACGCCTTGCTAATTCATCTTGACTTACTCTTTCTTTTATCATTATATTATGTATATACATAGCCTGATAAAGTTTAGAAAGTTCTCCTCTTACACGATTTACAGAAAAAGAGATATTATCTTGAGAGCCTTCTGCAATTAATACATTTACAGCTAATATATTTCTTTCTAATCTTTTTAAAACTTCTAACCTTTTATATCCATCAAGTAAAACAAATTTATGTTCATGTTCGCTACTTTTCATAACAAGTAAAGGCATTAAAATACCTAATTCGGCTATAGATTCTTCTAATCCTTTTATAAAAACTTTTGTTTTAGGAGAATCATCAGGTTTTCTTACTAATAATAAATCACTAATAAGAACTCTATGTAATTTTAAATTATAATACTGTGCAGTCATTAAGAAAGTTTCTTTTTAACAACTTCGCTTACTGTTTTACCATCAGCCATTCCTGCATATTTTTCAGTAAAAGCTTTTATTACTTTTCCCATATCTCTTATAGTAGCAAAACTGTTTTCTGTAATAATTTCATTTACTTTAAGTTCTATTTCATCAATTGACATTTGTTTTGGTAAATAAGCTTCAATAACACCTAATTCAAATGTTTCTGCATCAACAAGGTCTGTTCTTTTAGCTTCAGCATACATATCTATAGATTGCTTTCTTTCTTTTACAAGTTTTGTTATAACAGAGATAATATCTGCATCTGTTATTTCTTTACTCATATCTTTTTTTTCAAATTCTATGATTCTTGTTCTTATATTTCTTATAGCAAGAGTTCTTTTTTCATCTTTAGCTTTCATAGATTCAGCTAAATCTTTACTTATTTTTTCTTTTAACATAAAAAGTTCCTTAAAAATAATAACAATCAATTTTAGCACTTTTTTTGCTTTAATGAAAAATTTGCTTGTTTAAAATCAGCGATTATAGGTTATTTTATCTATGATATTTTAAATATATAATTTTTAATATCCTTGTTTTCTTTTATTTAAAAGAAAAATATGATTAAATGATAATATTGAAAATTCTAAATTGGGATAACTTTTTTGCTTATGTCTAAATTTGTTTCTGTTGATACTGAGAAATGTAAAGGTTGTTGGCTTTGTATTGATTCTTGCCCTAGCAACCTTTTTAAAGTTACAGCTAAAAAAAACTCAAAAGGATTTAGTGTTATAGAAATGATTGACGAAAAATTTTGCATAGGAACTGATTGTGTAAAATGTTTAGATATTTGCCCTGATAATGCTTTCATTGCTCCAACTGAAAAACCAGATAAAATATCTAGTACTTTTTATTGGTTAGGAAAAAAACTATCTCAAAATGTTCTTGATAGAAAAAATCTAAGATAACTAAATTGTTTTTAAAAAATTTTTTCTCAAAAAAATATAATTATGTTTATTTTGATAATGGGAAACAAGAATTAATAACTAAAAAATTATTAGAGCAAGATATTTTAGAAATTGATAAAAATGATTTTGCTCAAGATTTATTAGATTTTTTAAGATTAGTAACAATTGTAAAAACTGATTGTGATTCAAAAGTAAATCTTTTATCTGATTTAAATAAAAATATATTAGAATTAATAAGAAGCAAAATAGATTTTATTTTAGTAAGATTATATTCAAATAAAGTAGAAAAAAAGGAATATTATCTATTAATTAATGATTTTAGAATAGTATATAAAAATTATTTATCAATAATTACAAATGAATCATGGCAATCACCCGATTATGGATCTTCAATTCAAAAACAACATGGTATTTATCAAAATAAAATTTATGCTTTTTATAACGATTATCAAAGATATAGAATAAATACTAATTTGATTGAATCAATTTTTAATGATAGAAAAAAAGATATAAATGGTGCAAAAAAAACTACTTATATTCTAAATAGTGGTATGGCTTCTTTAATGACACTAATTAATAGTTTTGATAACTTTGCTTTTAGTAAAAAAATAGGTGCTAATAATCTATATTTTGAATCTTTTTCTATATTAAAATATCAACAAAATATTCAATTTTTTGAAGAAGAAAATATTGATCAAATTTTAGAACATATAGCAAAAAATAATCCTGAATACTTATTTTTTGATCCTGTAGTAAATAGTTATAAAATGGCAATTTTTGATTTTCATAAGCTTTTTAATTACTATAAAAAGAATATTAGTGATAAAAATATTTCAATAATAATAGATACTTCACTTTGTTTAGATTTATTTGACATAAGTTTATTTTTTAAAGATTTTTTCCCAGAAAACCTATCAATTTATTTATATAGAAGTTTGCAAAAAATGGATCAATTTGGATTAGATGTTTCTCAAGGTGGAATAATAACTCACTATGGAAATAATGAAAGTATGATAGATTCTTATAGACAAATGGGTTCGACTCCATCTGAAGAATCAATATTAAACTTTGAAATAATGAGTCATTTTTTACCAGAAACTAAATTAGAACGACATTCAAGAAATACTTTAATATTATTTGATTATTTAAGTAATTTAAAAAGTAATCTTATCGAAAATGTATTTCATCCTTCAAAAAATTTAGCAACTTTTAAATCTTATCATCAAACTCCATTATTATTTTTTTCATTAAAAAACTTTTTTACATTAGAAGATAATAACTATTTTTTACAAGAATTATTAGAAATATCAAAAGAAAATAACTTTTTTATTAATTTAGGAACTAGTTTTGGCTTTAATTCTACTAGAATAATGCTAGTAAGTTTTAATGATTCAAATGAAATATATTTTAGATTAGCACTTGGAATGGAAACAATATCAGACATTTATAAATTAATTGATATTTTAAATATTTTATTTGAATCTTTTTTAGAAAAAATAACTAAAATATATAAGAATCAAGAATTATATTTATTTAAAGCTAAAAATGATAAATATTTAGAGCTATTAGAAAATATATATAAAACAGCTTGTATTGAAGAAAAAGATTTTTTTCAATTATCTTATATAATAAATGATTTAATTAAAGATATTTCTAAATTTGAAAATTTTAAAGCTACAAAAAATTATTATAAAGAACAAAAAGAATATTATATAGAAAATACCTTGAGTTTTATTTCAAAAGAAAAAATTAAAATAGATAATGAACTAAAAATTAGGATAGTCAAATATTTATCTTCGCTTTTTAATTGAAAAAATTTTTTATTAACTATATAATACACGTGAATGTTAAATAATATAAACACTTTCAAAAAGAGGATAAATGAAATATAGAATTAGTTTGGTCATAATTTCTTTTCTGTTAAGCCTTTTTATAGGAATCTACATAGCCAAATATGGGAGCATAGGAAATTCATCAGAAACACAAAAAAATGCTAAAGACCCGAATAAAAAGCCTTTAATTGGTTTCTCTATGGATACTATAAAAGAAGCTAGATGGCAAAAAGATAAAGAAATTTTTTCAAATTGGCTGGAAAAACATGATGCAAAAGTTATCGTTCAATCTGCTAATAGTGATGATACTAGACAAATTCAAGATATTCAATCAATGATAACTTTAGGTGTCGATGTTATTGTTATTGTTCCTCATAATGGAACTGCTATGGCAAAAGCTGTTGAAATGGCTCATAAAGCTAATATACCTATTATTTCTTATGATAGAATAATAAAAGATAGTGATTTAGACTTGTATATTACTTTTGATAATAAAAAAGTAGGGGAGTTACAAGCAAAATTTATTGCAGATCTTATACCAAATAAACCCTCAGAACCACTTAATATAGTTAGAATATATGGTTCTAAAACAGATAACAATGCTTTTATGTTTAAAGAAGGTCAAGATGTAGTAATAAATGAGTTAGTAAAAGATAATAAAGTAAAAGTAGTTCATGAAGATTGGGCAACAGATTGGAAGCCAGAAGAGGCAAAAAGAATAATGAATGCAGCTCTTACTAAATACGGACAAAATATCTTTGCTGTTTTATCATCAAATGATGGCATGGCAGGAGGAGCAATTCAATCTTTATTAGAAGAAAAAATAGCTGGTAAAGTTATTGTAACAGGTCAAGATGCTGATTTGGTTGCTTGTCAAAGAATTGCAGCTGGTACACAAGCCATGACTATTTATAAACCTATTAAATTATTAGCCGAAAAATCTGCTGAAATAGCACTAGATATGGCAAAAAGAAAGGTTATAATTGCTAAAAATACTGTAAATAATGGTTTTAAAGAAGTTCCTAGTGTTTTATTAGAAGTTGTTTCAGTTACAAAAAATAATTTAAAAGAAACTGTTATAAAAGATGGTTTTCTTAGCGAAGATAAAATTTATAGTGTTACTAAATAAAGGGCTCATAAAATTATGGAAGAAAAAGTATATCTTGAGTTGTCTGAGGAAAATGGGACTTCTCATAAATTCTATGAAGTTTTAATTAAAGATACAGAATTAACTATTAGATTTGGTAGAATAGGCGATTCTGGAACAATTCAGAAACAAACGTTTGATTCTTTTGAAAAAGCAAAAATAGCTGCCGATAAAAAAATTAAAGAAAAAACGAAAAAAGGTTATGCAGTTTCTGTTATTGGAGTTAGACAAAAACGTAAAGTTACAAGAAGAGAAGTTACAAGCTATGTTTCAACATCAAATCAAGCTCCTGTTATTTGGTCATTTGAGTCAGATTCATCTGCTTTTGGTATTTTTATTGAAAATGAAAGATGTTGGTTAGGAAATCAAAATGGAAATGTTTTTTGTTTAGATCATCAAGGAAAGGTTTTAAAACAATATAAATTACCAGATGGTGTGAAATGTATTGTTGGGGATTCTGATTGGATATATGTTGGTTGTGATGATGGTAAAGTTTATGATCTAACTGGTAAATTACCTAGAGTTTCTTATGAAATAGAAGATAATGTTGATATTTATTGGTTAGATATTTATGCTGGTTTTCTTGCTATTTCTGATGAAAAAGGAAAAGTTTCAGTAATAAATCATGAAGAAGAAGAGCAATGGTCTGCTTCTAGTAAAGGAAATTCTGGTTGGATGGTTCGATTAGACGATTCTTGTGTTTTTCATGGACATAGTAAAGGTATTACTTCATATTATGATCTTGAAGAAGGTACAACTGGATGGGAACAAAAAACATTGGGGAATATTTTATTTGGTTGGCAAACAAAAGATAAAATTTATGCTGCAACATCTAATAAAGATATTCTTTGTTATACTAAAACAGGTAAACTTCATTCAACATACAAATGTGATGCTGCTGTTTATTCTTGCTCTACTTCAGAAGATGGAAAATTAGTATTTGCTGGTGATTGTTATTCATCTATTTATTGTTTTAATGAATCTGGTGAAAGACTTTGGAAATTTGCTACGGGAAGCTCTTCAGCTTTATCAATGCAATATTTTAATAAAAAGCTATACATTTCTACATCAAATGGCTTTTTGTCTTGTATAGATGTTTCCGAAGAAGGAATTAAATCTTCTAAAGAAGGTAAGATTAAAAAAATTAAAAAAATTAATGCTCCAAAATCAGTAGAAATTTTTGATTCAACAATTCTTGATGAGACTAATGATGATAAATCAGGAATTATTCTTAAATGTGTAAAAGATGGTCAAAACCTTAGAGTTAAAGTTCTTTCTGTTGGATTTAAAAAAGAATGGAATGTACAATTTCCAAAAAATCTAAGAAAAGAAAATCAATATTATATTGTAGATGAAATTAGGGAATCTAAAAAAGGAAGTTTTTATAGAACATTTGGGAATATTAAAAAACTAAGAGGTTTTAACCTTTGATTTATATAACAAATAAAGAGTATTAAAATGAGTTTATTAAAAGCAAATGATATTATAAAAGAATTCCCTGGTGTAAAAGCTCTTAATAAAGTTAGTTTTACTCTTGAAAAAGGTGAGGTTCATGCTTTATGTGGAGAAAATGGGGCTGGTAAATCAACCCTAATAAAAGTTTTATCTGGTATTCATCCATCGGGAAGTTATTCTGGTTTTTTAGAAATTGATGGAAAAAAAGCTGAATTTAAAAATATTGCAGATTCTGAAAAAGCTGGTATTGCCGTTATTTATCAAGAATTAGCTCTAGTTGAAGAATTAACAGTAGCAGAAAATATTTTTTTAGGAGCTGAACCAAAAAAAGGTTTATGGATAGATTGGAATACCTTATATGCTGAAAGTAATCGATTAATGGAAGTGTTTCAATTAAATATTAATTCTTCTCTAAAAGTTGAACAATTAGGAATAGGTCAAAAACAAATGGTAGAAATTGTTAAAGCCTTAAGAAAAAATTCCAAAATCTTAATTTTAGATGAACCAACCGCAGCACTTTCTGAAAAAGAAGTAAAAAAACTTTTATCAATTATAAAACAATTAAAAGAAAAAGGTATTGCTTGTGTATATATATCTCATAAACTAGATGAAGTATTTGATATTTCTGACAGAATAACAGTTTTAAGAGATGGGCAATCTATAAAAACACTTAATACCAAAGAAACAAATGATAAAGAAATTGTTCATTTGATGGTAAATAGAAAATTAGATGATTTTTATCCTAAAAGAGTTTCAAAAAGAGGAAAGGAAATTTTATCTATTGAAAATGTATCAGTTAATTTTTCAGAATCTAATAAAAGTAATTTAAAAAATATTTCTTTTAAAGTTTATGAAGGCGAAGTTCTTGGTATTGGTGGTTTAATGGGTTCTGGACGAACAGAACTTTTAATGACAATTATTGGTGCAAATAAATCTGAAACTGAGGGTAAAATTACTCTTGAAAATGAATCAATTCTTCCTATTAATCCTTCAGGAGCTTTAGAAAAAGGTATTATACTTGTTCCTGAAGACAGAAAAAAACAAGGTCTTATTTTACATAATTCAATTTCTTTTAATTTATCTTTATCTCATCTAAAAAACTTTGTAAAAAATGGTTTGTTAAATAAAGAGTTAGAAACAAATGAAAATAAAAGTTTTTTTACCAAATTAAAAATAAAAGCACCTTCTTTAGAAGTAAATGCAGATTCTTTATCTGGTGGTAATCAACAAAAAATTGTTTTGGGAAAAGCATTAATGACAAACCCTAAAGTTATTTTATTGGATGAACCAACAAGAGGAATTGATATAGGTGCTAAAATTGAAGTTTATGAATTAATAAATCAATTAACAGAGGCAGGAAAAGCAGTAATTTTAGTTTCTAGCGAATTACCTGAATTAATTGGAATGAGTGATAGAATAATAATGCTTAATGAAGGCTCAATTGGTGGAGAATTTACTGCTTCTGAAGCAACTCAAGAAAATCTTCTTAGAGCTAGTTTAAAAAAACATGAATAAAAAGATATTTAAAATCTCTAGGTAAAGTAATTATAAAATATTTTTAAATTAAATTAATTTAATCTAATTTGAATATATATCTCTTTTCATTACTTCAAGTTTTTTTCTTATATCAGAAAAAATTTCCATTAACTTTCTGAAAGCATCAACTTCACCTTTTGAAAGAAGTATTTCCATATCTTTTTTAATTTCATCACCTTGAAGTTTTAATGAATTAAATTGAACTTGTTTTATATAATCTTTTAGTACTTTATCAGAAGAAATATCTATTATATCAAAATCTTCCCATATTTCTACAATTCTTCTTTGAAAGTCGGGTTGAGGCATTCTTTGTAATAAAACTTCCCAAGATAAAGGATCTAAAGGAGTTGATAATTCTATTATTTTTTCTTTAATATTTTCATTTATATCGTCTTCAAAAGAAACATCTTTAATTCTTGATTTTATATATTCAATAGCTCTAAATCTTTCTATTAGAAAATAAATTAATCCTTTTTCTGATATTATTTGACTTTTAATTTTTTCAAATTTTAAAAGATCTTGTTGAGCCAACATTTGTTGAGTATAATATTTTTTTGGATCAAAAAACTTACTCCCCATATTTTTACTATAATCATATTTTTTAGTTGGCGTATTTTCTTTAGGAGTAAATTTTTTTAACCTACTTCTTATATCCTCTTCTCTTATATCAATTAATTTACCTTCATGTTTCCAAGAAACTATTTTTTTTATTAATTCATTTATATAAATATCATTTTCTAGTTTTAATAAAAGTTGGATACAAGTATCTAATGCTTTAGTTTTTTCTTGAATATTATTAAGATTAACTGATAAAGCTTTTTCAAGCTCAAATTCAAGAACAGGAAGAACCTCATCTAAAAGTTTTTGAAAGGCTTCTTTATCATTATTTCTTAAAAAATCATCTGGATCTTTTCCTTCTGGTACTTTTAAAATAAAAATTTCTATTCCTGTACCTTTAGAAACTTGTTCTAAAATATTAGTACCTTTTTCTGCTGCCATTTGTCCTGCTTTATCTGCATCATAAGCAACAATTACTTTTTTACTTGGAGTATATCTTAAAATCTTTTTAGCTTGTTCTGTTGTAAGAGCTGTTCCTAATGATGCTACAGTATTTTCAAAACCATATTCATGACAGGTTATAACATCTATATATCCTTCTACAAGAATAATAGTACCTACTTCTCTTATTTTATTTCTGGAAAAATTTAGACCATAAAGATTTTGACCTTTTATATATATATTTGTTTCTGGTGAATTTATATATTTTGGTTGACCATCTTCAAGAATTCGACCTCCAAAGGCAATTACTTGATCTGTATCATTTTGGATAGGAAAAATTAATCTATTTCTAAAAATATCATAAAAACCACCATTTTCTTTTTCTTTTACCAAACCAGAAGATTTTATTTCTTCATCAGAAAAATTTTTTCTTAAATATTGATATAAAGCATCCCAACTATTGGGAGAATAACCTAGAAGAAATTTTTCTACGATTACTTTAGATAATCTACGACCTTTGATATAATCTCTTGCAATTTGACCATTTTCAGAATTAAGATAATTCCATCTATAAAATTCTACGGCCGATTTATTTATTTCAAGAATTGATTTTTTTATAGATTCTTTTTTTTCAATTTCTTCTTTAGATTCAGATTTAAAATCTTTTAATTCTACGCCTGCTCGAATAGCTAATTCTTTTATGGTATCTCGAAAAGAAATATTATTATATCTCATATAGAAATTAAAGATATTTCCAGCTTCTCCGCATCCAAAACATCTAAATATTTGTTTAGTATGATTTACACCAAAAGAAGGTGTTTTTTCTTGGTGAAAAGGACATAGCCCAACATAATTACTTCCTGCTTTTTTTAAAACAACATGCTCGGAAATAATATCAACTATATTTAATCTAGAAAGTATTTCATCTTTAACTTGATTCATAATTACATATTACAAAAAAAATAAAATCCAAATATTTTTTTCTAACAATTTAAAACATAAATTAACATGCCTATAATATCTTTAAGATTTTATATTTATTAAAATAAAAATAGCTAAAAAATATTATTGAATTTATATTATATTTCATTAATTATTTTTTAAATAAAAATTAAATTTTTATTTTATAGTAAAACAAAATATTATAATGATATAAAAAGAACTTATTCTTTTTAACAGTAAATTAACTTTAAAACTTGATAAATAACAATAATTTTATTGATTAACACAATATACAAAGAAATTACATCCTAAATAGAAAAAAAATATTGTATAATTTATTGTAATAAAGCTTATTAATTTTAATGGTATATGGAGTTTTTTATGGCTGTTTTTGGAAGTACATTGGTTAGTTTAGTTAAAGCAGGAAAAGTTTTTGATGTTGAATCTATGCTTAATAAAGGAGCAGACCCTAATTTACTTGAAGATGGTTTAAGTCCTTTAAGAGTTGCTGTTGCAATGGGATACCCTGCTATTGTGGAAATGCTTGTAAATAAAGGTGCGAATGTTAATGAACAATATGATCAAGGACAAACAGTATTAATGAAAGCTGTTACTACAGGAAAAATTGAAACCACAAGATTTTTAATTTCAAGAAAAGCTGATATTCATGCTAAAGACAATAGAGGTTGGACTCCTCTTATATATGCCGCTACAGGTGGTCATGGTGATACATTTGCATACCTTCTTTATAATTCAGCTGAAATGGATGCTCAGGATAATGAAGGTTGGACTCCATTGATGCACGCAGCTGCTAAAAATAATGATAAAACTGTAAAAATATTATTAGATAGAAAAGTAAACCTTCATTTAAAAAATAAAGATTCTCAAACGGCTCTTGATGTTGCTGAGTTTAGAAGAAATAAAATTATAATTGAGCTTCTTAAAGAAGCTCTAAATAAAGAAATTGAAGAAAAAAAAGTTGAAGAATCTCAATCATCTTTATTTCAAGATCTTTTTGATCTAAAAGATTCTTTAAGTTAAAAAAATCAAATTTTTTACTTTATAAAAAGGGTAAACCATTTCTTTTTGATATAACTAAATATCTATTATAAGTAAACTCTTTACCTTTTTTAATTTAAATTAAATCAAATTTACCAAATACTAACTTGTATTATGTTAAAACATAGTTAGTATTCTTTATAAATGTCATATTTTTTTTAATTTGAGTAGGAGGATAAAATAATGAAAGAAACAATATCTTACTATTCAGGTTTACCTGATTTTGATAAAGCAGAGCTTCTTGAAAAGTTTAAAACCCTTGATAAGGATAACTCAATAAAATTATTTATAAATTTAAATACCGATGAACAAATAGATATACTAGAAGCTTTTGAAAAAGATGAACAAATAAATTTTATAAATAAATTATCACCAGATCATATAGTTGATATTGTTCAACATTTTTCAGATGAAAAACAAAAAGAAATAATTAATTCATTAGAATCCAAATTAAAAAGTGAAGTTATAAAATTAACTTTGTATCCACCAGATAAAGCAGGTGGTTTAATGAATAGTCTTTATACTTTTATTTATGAAGACTTTAAAGTAATCGATGCTATTCCTTTTATTAGAAAACAAGCCAGAGAAGCAAAAAATCAAATATATTATATTTATGTTGTCGATAAAAATAATATTTTGATAGGAGTTTTAACACTTAGAGATATATTAATTGCCAATGATCATTCTCAAATAAAAAATATTATGGATGTAAATGTGGTAAGTGTTTTAGATACTGAAGATCAAGAGTATATAAGCAGACTTTTTTCTCTTTATGCTTTGATGGCAATTCCTGTAGTTGATAAAAACAATCAAATAAAAGGTGTTATAACAGCCGATGATATGATAAAAATATCAGAAAAAGAAGCTACTGAAGATATTCATAAAATGGGTGGAACAGGATTTTTAGATAGTAAATATTTAGAAACAGAAGCTCCTGTTATGTTGAAAAAAAGAGCTTTTTGGCTTTCAATTCTTTTTTTAGGTGAAATGTTGACAGCTACAGCAATGAGTTTTTTTGAAGATGAAATTGCAAAAGCTACCGTTTTAGCATTATTTATTCCTTTGATAATAAGTAGTGGTGGTAATTCTGGTTCTCAAGCTTCAACCTTAGTTGTAAGATCTATTGCTTTAGGAGAATTAAAAATAAGTGATTGGTTTAAAGTTTTTAGAAAAGAAGTTAGAAATGGTTTAATTTTAGGTCTTATTTTAGGTCTAATGGGTATGTTCAGGGTTTTTGTTGTAGGTAATTATGGAATACATTCATTTTATATTGGTCTAACTGTTTCATTAAGTTTAATAGGTGTTGTCTTATTTGGAACTTTAGCAGGTTCTATGTTACCTTTTATTTTAAAAAGATTTAATCTTGATCCAGCAACAGCATCAGCTCCTTTGGTAGCAACAATGGTTGATGTTACAGGTCTTGTTATATACTTTGTTATTGCAAAATTATTACTTTCTGGTACTCTTTTATGATGAAGCGTTTATTTATATTTTTAACTTTTATTTTTTGTTTTATGCAAGATGTTTCTTATTCAAAAGATTTTTTTAGTTCTAAAAGTACTAAAGTACATGTTTTTAGGTTAAAACCAAATCAAGATTTAAAAAAAGAAATTCAAAATATTGTTAATTCAGAAAAAATAAAAGCAGGTTATATAATAACTTGTGTTGGCAGTTTAAAAAAACTATCTATCAGATTAGCAAATGAAAAAAATAATTTAGTTTTAGATGAAAAGTTTGAAATAGTTTCTTTAGTTGGAACAGTTTCTGAAAATGGCTCACATATTCATATATCAATTTCTGATAAAACAGGTAAAACTATTGGCGGTCATTTATCTGATGGTAATATTATTTATACAACTGCAGAAATTGTTATTGGTGAAATAGATAATTTAAATTTTAAAAGAGAAGAAGATAAAGAATCTGGTTTCAAAGAACTAAGTATTTATGAGGAAGAGAAAAAATGAGAATAAAGATATTTAGCACAACTCAAAATAATATCTCATCTTTAGAAGATCAAGTTAATGCTTGGATTTCTTTTAATACAGAGTTTATAATAAAAGATATAAAGGTTTCTTTTGATAATAATAATATTTTAATGACTATTTTACATGAAGTTCCTACAAACTCTCAAGGAAGCTATAACTCTTATTCTAGTTCTCAAAATAACTCTCAAAAAGTACATATAGAAAAACAAAATTCAAATGCAGAACCAGAAAATAGTTTTAATGAGGTTTTATCTGTTTTTGCAAATAATAGAAAAGAGCCAAAACCTACATCTAATCATGCTGCTAATACAAATGTTCCTACTAATAATATAATAGGTGGAATGCAAGATATAAATCCTTCTAATTTAAAACCAGGAAGATTAATTCAAAGTAATTATACTAAATATACAAAAACTAATCAAAAAAGTAGTGAAGATCAAGCTTTTGATTGGGACTAAAAAGATATTTGATTTTTGGATAAGATATAATATATCTTAAAGCTGATATTTTATTTTTGGTAAAAAAAAATGATTGCAACAGAAAAAAAAGAATGGACTTATGAAGAATACTATAAAATAGATGATGGAAATCAATATCAAGTTATGAAAGGAGAATTAATAATGGTTCCTGCACCAAGTACAGATCATCAAAGATTTTCTAGAGATATAGAATTTATTTTGTATAACTATATAAAAAAATTAGCTCTTGGTGAAGTTTTTAATGCCCCTATTGATCTTATTTTAGATGACAAAATAGTTGTTCAACCTGATTTAGTTTTTATATCAAAAGAAAAAGCAAATATAATAAAAAAAAGAGGTATCTTTGGTGTTCCTGATTTAATTGTAGAAATAATTTCAAAATCTTCTATAAAAATGGATAGACAAGAAAAATTTAAACTTTATGAAAAATATGGTGTTAAAGAATATTGGATAGCAGACCCTAATAATAAAACAATTGAATGTTTTTTTCTTGAAAATAGTAAATATGAGATTTTTTGTTATGCTGATGAAAAAGATAACATTTTAAAATCTAAATTATTAGATGGTTTAGAAGTAAATTTAAATGATATTTTTACTTTTGAAGAAGATGATGATTAAAAAACAAAAAATCCAAAAATATAATTAATTGTAGGGTTTTGATTCATCAAAACGCCTTTTTACTTTGTTATTAATTTAGTATTTCATTTTTTACTGAGTACTTTTTATATACTCAACCAAATTATTTATTTCATTTTTTGAAAAAGTATATTTCCAACTA
>JBBTGK010000093.1:0-656 GCA_038060635.1 Cyanobacteriota bacterium
AGGTGTTGGAGATTGTTCTTCTCAAGGTCTCTGTTCCCCATATTGTGAACCAAAAAACCAGCCCAAAGTTGAAAATTTATGTAATTCTAAAAATGGTGTTTTTAAGTTTGTAACTGCTTATGATGATAGAGTTGGTCCAGATGTTACATTAATTTTTGCACCACAAAATGCTTCTTCTGTTAATACAGATGCTTATAGATATGCATCAACTCATGTTACAGAACAAGGTATAAAAATTAAGACTGTAGGATATGATAAAAATGGTGCAGAGGTACAAACAGAAACAGCATTAAATAATTCGACAAAATCTGGTTATGATTTAATAGATGATACATCAAGAAAAGTAGATGGAAATCCAGGAGATAATGCATCATTCTTTTTCAATCCTAATAATTTAATTACACATGCTGGATCTGGCGATCCTAAATATGTTAATAAAGATTTTGACAAAGTTGTATTACCTCCATTAGCAAATTATTATAATGGAAACTTGGGTGCTGATGGTAATTTAAGAAGTGTCGCAATTTCTTTAAATTTACGTGATGCTTGGAATAAATATAAATGTGGTGATAAAAATAATAAAAAAGCAACTAAATTTAAAACATCAATAAAAATAGGTGACTTAAGTAGTAAAAATAAAAATGCTGTTGTTGAAA
>JBBTGK010000093.1:666-17790 GCA_038060635.1 Cyanobacteriota bacterium
GATATATCAAGAGATGAAAAAAATAATGTATGGGTTATAAGTTGTGGAGGATAAATAATGAAGATTAATTTAAAAAAACTAGGTATTATTTTATTTTTGTCATTTTTTATAAAAAATAATACAACACTAAATAAAAATGAACCTTTAGTAAAATTTAAAGGAGATCGTGTTATTGGTTCATATTACTATGAAAATCCAAATAAATTTTATCCAGATCTATATGAAACGGAACCTGGAACTGTTTTACCCAAAGATAAATGTTATAGAACAACTGAAGGATCTAGTTTAAATAGATATTTGGGCGTTACTTTTGATACTTTAATTAATACATTTGAGATAAATGAACTTATATTTAAAGAGAAAGCAATTGATAAAAAATATAAAATTCTATCTTTTTACTTAACTGATAAAAAAAGATTATCTATTTATATTATACAAAATAATATTTGCGTTGGTTACTACCTTGTAGATATTGAATTTAATACTTTTTGTTATAAAGATGAACCTATAATAAAAAAAATAAAATCATTAAAGAATAAAAACTATATTAAAGTTGATAAAAAAAATAATCCTGATATAGAATTAAAATCTTTTGAGACAAAAAATAAATCTAATTATAAAGAAGTTTACACATTTCTTTCAGATAATAAAAGACAAGATATTTTATTATTAGATGCCTTTTATCAAAATAAATTAGATGAAGTATTAAAATCAGAATTAAGAAAGTTTTTAATTGATAATAATATAAAAACAAAAATTGAAGATGAGGATAAAGAAAAAGAAGATGATGATGGCGATGATAGAGAGAAAAAAAAAGATAAAAGATAAAATAATCTAAAAAAAGATAAAAGATAAAATAATCTAAAAAAAGATTATAATACTCATTTAAATAAAAAAATGGGTATTATTTTTTGTATATTTAGCAAAATAAAATAAATAACTCACATCATTGTGGATATGTATAAAACATTATTCTTACAATGATATGAGTTATAATTAAAAATCTAAAAACTAAACTTCAAAAAACTCTAAAGTTTCCATAACAACAGGAACTTCAGGTTTATCTCTTCTATCTCTATCAACATCACCAATATTATTAACAACATCTAAACCTTCTACAACAACACCAAAAACAGAATGTCTATTATCAAGATGTCTTGTAGGAGCATGTGTAATAAAAAATTGGCTTCCGTTTGTATTTGGACCAGAATTAGCCATAGATAAAATACCTGGCTTATCATGTTTTAAATCTTTATGAAATTCATCTTCAAATTGATAACCTGGCCCACCATTACCAACACCAACTGGACATCCACCTTGAATCATAAAACCTGGAATAACTCTATGAAAAATAAGTCCATCATAAAAATTACCAGTTGTTTTTTCTTTTGTTTTTGCAGAAATATATTCTTTTTTACCTGTTGCTAAACCAACAAAATTTTCAACAGTTTTAGGAACTTCATCTTTGAATAATTTACAGACAATATCACCCATACTTGTTTTTATTTTTACATAAAAACCTTTTTCAAACTTTGTTTCATTTTTTTCTTCTACTTTAGCAACTGTTTCTGTATTTTCTTCTGAATCTAATACAACTTCTTTATTCTCTTCTGACACGATAAACCCTCAAACAAAAATAATTTAATATACATTGCCTTATAACTACCAAAACAAAGGCATACTAAGAGATTATATTAACAAAGTTTGTATATTAAGTCGATAATTGTTGCATTATTATTAACATTACATAATAATTTTTTTGCAATTAAATACTTTAATAGAAAGTTAAATATATGAAAATGTGGTTATGTTTTTGTTTAGTCAATTGAATATATACACTTTTTTTGGTAATATAGTTCTAGGGAAAGTATATTAAAATTATGAATGAATCAGAAAAAGAATCTTTAGATGATTCTATAGACGAAAAAGAATATGATGAGGCGGTCATTGGGGCTGAAACTCTTGAACTTGAATATGAAGAATTTGACATAAATGATCCAGAAATTCTCGATTCTTCAGAAGAAGAAAACTTAGAACAAATTTTAGAAAGAGAATCTTTTTCTGATTCTCTTAAAACTTACATAAATTCAATAAGTAAAATGGAATTATTATCTGCGGATAAAGAAAAAGAATTAGCTAGAAAAATCCTTCAAGGTGATAAAGAAGCCAAAGATAATATGATAACTTCAAATTTAAGGTTAGTTATAAGTATTGCTCGTAAATACAGAAATGGAAAACTAACTTTTCTAGATCTTATTCAAGAAGGTAATATAGGTCTTATAAGAGCTGTAGAGAAGTTTGATTATACAAAAGGGTATAGATTTAGTACTTATGCTACTTGGTGGATAAGACAAGCAATAACTAGAGCAATGGCAAATAATGAAAGAGATATAAGATTACCTCTTCATATAATTGAAATGTTAAAAAAAATAAGAAAAGCTGGTTACAATCTTTCAGCAACATTAGGAAGAGATCCAACTCTAAAAGAAATATCTGATGAAACTGAAATTACAATAAAAAAAATAAGAAGCTTACAAGATGTTGTTAAATCAACAATTACTATGTCAACACCTGTTTTTGAAGGAAGTAATCAAACGTTAGAAGATATAATACAAGACGTTGGTGATGAAGGAATAGAAGTAAAAACAGATTATAAGTTCTTAATGGATGATTTAGGAAAACTTTTATCTATATTAAGCACCCGAGAGCAAGAAGTTATTTCTTTAAGATATGGTTTATTAGATGGAAATAATCACTCTCTTTCAAGTATAGGACGTGAACTTGGTATAACAAGAGAAACAGCTAGACAAATTGAACGTAAATCACTTTTAAAATTACGTGAATATGCCCTAAAAATGGGATTAGATGACTATTTGAGCATCTAACGAACTTTCATTTTATATTTAAAATATCAAAAAATACTGCTTAGTTTAGCTTTATAATTTTATATTTTTAGATTAAAAAAAGATTAATTAATAAAACTTAATAATCAAGGTGTGACTTGGTTCACGGATATTATATCGAATAAAACTTAAATTTCTATTATGTGCATGTTAAAGATTAGTAATGACTTCAATAAAAAGTAGCGTAGAAAGTTTTTTAGAATCAACTCCTAATGGGGTTACTATTGTTGCGGTTACTAAAACAGTTTCAATTGAAATGATAAAAGAAGCTATTCATGCAGGAATAACTAATATAGGGGAAAATAAAGTACAAGAAGCTGAAGAAAAGTTTCCTGAGCTTTATAAGTACAATTTGAAGTGGCATCTTATAGGAAGACTTCAAACTAATAAGGTTAAAAAAGCCCTAAAGATTTTTGATCTTATTCATTCAGTTGATCGAATTGATTTGGCAAGATTCATAAATAGTGAGTCTGAAAAAATTAATAAAGTTCAAGATGTACTTTTGCAAATTAATACTTCTTTGGAAGAAAGCAAAGCTGGTTTTTTTCCTGATGATGAAAACCTCATAAATTTATTAAAAGAAATATCTTTTATGAGAAATATCAAAGTGAAAGGTCTTATGACAATAGGAGCTAATACAACTGATACATTATTAGTTAAAGAAAGTTTTTTTAAACTTAAAGTATTAAAAGACAAAATTAATGATATGAACTTTTTTTCTGAAAAATTGAATATTCTTTCTATGGGCATGACAAATGATTATCATTTAGCACTTGAAGAAGGTTCTAATATGATAAGAGTCGGACGAGCATTATTTGGTGATAGAAAATAGAAATATAAAGAAATAACTTATACATATACGGAGGAACTATGAAAATGAAATCATTTTTGGATAGCTTAAAGAAGCTTATAGGATTGAATGAAGAAATGACAGATGAACAAGAAGATACTGAATTATTACAACAACAAGTTGTTACTCCTCCAATGCCAGAAGTGATTCAACAACCTTTGGTACAACAGCCTGTAGCACAACAACAAGTTATTCACCAACCTCATTTTCAACAACAAACACAAAATGTACCTAATGTTTATGCACAAGCTCCTTTACAACAAAATATGAACTTATCACCAGATTTTGAAGATATTCTTTTGGAAGAACAAAATAAAAGAAAAAGAGTAGCAAAACAAAATGGAAATATAATTGATATTTCAACACCACCATCAAATGAAATGGTTATAATTGAACCTAAAAATTTAGATGATGCTAGTAGAGTTGTTTCTTTATTAAGAAGTAAAAAAGCTGTTATTGTAAGTTATATGAATTCAACACTTTCTCCAGAATTAAAAGATGCTATTTCTAATTTTATTTGTGGTGCTATTTCTGCATTAGATGGAAATCAAGAAATAATAACTCAACAAGGGGTTTTCTTATTTACACCAGGAAATATTAATATAAATAATTTAGGGGATCAACCTAGTTTACAAAAAACTGTTGATAAATCAGCTAACAATTTATTTTTTACAATAAATGATATTTCTAATTCAAAAAAGAAAGAAAAAGATTCAAAAGTATCATAAATTTACTAGAATTATTTTAATTTTTTTTAGTAAAGTTAAAAGTAAAAGGATTTTATTTAAGTATATATCCTTTTATTTTTGTTATAATTTTTAGATAACATTTTAATAAATAGAAAATAATGAAATATAAACGTATTCTTTTTCCAACAGATGGAAGTGCAACTTCAAAAAAAACTCTTACTCATGTAATTGCAATGGCTAAAGGTTTTGGTTCAGAAGTTATTGTTTTATGTGTTTATCAACAACCTTATACAGTTAATTTAAATATGTTTACGTTACCTAAAGACATATATGAAAAAATGAGAATAGAAAATGATACTAATTCAAGAAAGATAGTTGATGAGGTTATACATGAATTAGTTATTAATGGTATAGAATGTTATGGAGTTGTTTTAGAAGGAAACTCTAAAAAACTTATTTGTGAAAAGGCTATATCACAAGAATGTGATTTGATTATCATGGGAACTAGAGGACATTCAGAAATGTCTAATTATCTAGGAAGTACAAGTTCTTATGTAATAAATAATACTAAAAACATACCTGTATTAGTGGTAGGTTGAATTAATTCTTTTTTCTTAGATCAACAACTTCTTGAAAAGAATCATAGGTCAAAAAATCTGTAAGTATTTGAAGTTCTTCTATTTTATCTACTTTGTACAATATTTTTTTTGCTAAGTCTCTTGAATTACTTTCTATCTCTCTTCTAATCTTTGGAATTTCTACATTTATTATAAAGGAATGTAGTAAATCTGAGAAACTATTTGTCAAAAAAGATAATAATTTTAAGAGGGTTTCATTATAATCTTTTTGTTTTTTTAGTTTAAAAACTTCTTCAGATAATTCTGATAATTGTCGTATTAAGAGAGCTTGATCTATATTTACATAAAGTTTTCTTTTTATATTGTGTAATGATTCTTCTATTTCGTCTTTATTCATTTTTTTCCAAGATCAAAGAGCGGAAAAAATCCGCTCTATTTAAAGTAATTTTATTTTTTAGCTAAGTTGAGTGTCTGTAGAGGCAGCTGCTTTAGCCAAAGCTAATGTTGCTTGATTTCCTTTTATGTTTGTTACAGCATCTTTTGCTTCAGCTTGTACTTTTTCAGCAGAACCATTTGCAGCAAAAAGAGTTGGATCAGTAAGACCTGTTTTCTTAGTTTGTTCGCTTCCTTTATCTTTAGAAAAATCTGGTGCTTTAACTTCTGGCTTAAATAATTTTTCTATTTTTTTAGCAAAATCTACAATTGGAGATGTTTTAGGTTCTATTACTGGAGGAGCTACAGTACCAAACGATTTTTTAGTTAATTCATTAGCTTCTTCAGATTTTCCACCAGCTAAATTCTTAACTTCTGATTTTTTGCCATCAACAGCAGTTGTTCCAGCAGGTGGTATAAGTTTATTTAAATCAGTAACCTGTTTAGTTGGATCAACTTTTGGTTGTTGAGATTGTATTTTAAAATTTAATGCTGAAGCAGCTGCGTCACTATCACCAATTTTTTTAGCCATAATATAATATACCCTCAATTAAAACTAATATTTATAAATACTATTGTATAATATTTTTACAATAAATGAACAGACTAAACACAATAAAAATAAAAAGTTAAAGATTTTTTAAAATAAGAAAATATAATGTAATTTTTAATTTTAAAAGGTTTTTGCTAATCTAAAACCAAGGTTTCCTCAATTATACTCAATGAAAATCATATTGCGAAAAACAAGGGACTAATTCGTAAATAAGGGTATTTAATCACCTTGTTCAGGACATTTGGTTATTATAAAAACTGCAAACCAATTTTTTTTGAGTATATATCCTTTAAGCACCTTTTGCCATTTTTTTTTAAGATCATTGTACAACAAGCATATTGCCTTTTTAGTGTATAAAAAAACTAATTTTGAAAGCTTTTTCAGCAAAAGGTGATAAAGCTCTGTTTTGGGGTTAACAAAATAAAATTTTGTTTCAAAAACTTTGATTTGGTTTTAATACAAAAAGACGTTTAATTAAAACGTCTTTTTGTAAATTTGATTGTTTAAAATAGTCAAGAAAAAGTATCTATATTTTTAGCATCCATCTTCACCATTAGCTAAGGCTTGCAATTGATTAAACATGTTATTTGCTTTTGTTGCAGGATTTCCATCAAGTAAAATTCTATCAATAGTTTCTTTAGGATTAGTATTTTCAATTCCACCTAAAATACTATTTACAGTACCTGTTTTTGCGGTAGATAGAAGTTGTAAGGCTTCAAACATGTTACTAGCTTTTCCTAATGACTCTCCTCCAATATTTCTATTATTTTTTAGCTCTTTAGGAGGTTCAAATTTCTGAGTCATTGTAGAAATTAAATTTTTAAGTTGATTCTCAGATATTTGTATTCCTTTAGAAGCTAAAGTTACTTTTATTGAATTATAATCAATTGGAGATTTAGATGCAGCTGAAGCAATAGAAGCTAAAGCCGTTCTTGATGCAGGAGATTTATCAGTAAATAAAACCATAGCTTTTTTAATATTTTTTTGATCAGGGCTTTCTGTACTAAAATGAGGATCTAATGCAGATTGTCTAGTAGCAAATTCATTAAAAGTATGTGCAGATCTATCAGAACTTCTAGCTGAATTTGAAACAGCACCAGGTTTTTCTGGTACAAATATATTTGCATTTCTTAAAGGTTCTTTTCTACCTTTTGCAAAAACATTTCCATCTTTATCAATTCTATCTAAAACCATAGTATGGTTTCCTTCTTGAACTAAAACTTTGCCTGGGTGTCTTGCAATAGCTTCTCTAGCAGCAGGAGTAATACCTCCACGAGTTGAAATACCTGTCCAATCTTTTCCTGTTGCTGTTTTAAGTGTTCCTGTATTCATTTGAACAGAAGGAGGAAGATTATTTGCAAATCCTATTTCCTTTAAAGCATCACCTACACAATGAGTACGAGTAGCGTTTTGAAAATCACGATCATTCACATTCATTACTCTGCTAACAGCAGCAGCTCTTGCCTGATCTGCGGCTCTTTGGTTAGCAGTCGCTTCTTGTCTATTATCACCATTATTATTAACATCAATACCTAAGGCTCTTGCACTACCAGCAATTCTTGGATTTCCTGCAGTCGCTCTTCTTAACATTCCACCCAAAAAACCATCATCGGCTTTATTTGCTGCGTTTTGGGCGTTAACGGCATTAGTTCCAACTCTACCAAGGGCAAAACCATTTTCAATCATTGAGGAAATCTTTGTATCGACAGGATTCATTTTTGATTTAACATAATCTTTAGCCGCTTTTACAACAGAGTCTGGTAAGGAAGCTCCACCACCATTTTTTAGAAACGACTCTATTTCCTTCATAGTCGCTTCAACTTCTACAGGAGATAGATTCCCATCATTAGCTCTTCTTTCTTGAGCCCTATTTGCGATAGCATCCAGTTGAGAAAGCTGAGAACTATTAATTCCACTAATACTCATTTTAAAGACCTCTCTAAATTTTAAAGACTTTTTCTTGTATTATAATCTTAGTAAAAAGATAAAAAAGCTTGCTAAAAAATTAAATATTTTACCCAAGTTTAAATTTAAATAAAGAATATTTTTCTTTTTCTTAACTAAATTTTAATATTTAAATTAATAATATAAATAGCTTTTATAAATCAAATTCACTTAATATGTCTATATTCTTAAGATAATTTATTCAATGAAATTAATATTTAAAAATAGTAATTTATCCTAAATTTAAAAACTACAAAGAATTTTTTTTGATTATATACTATAAACGAAATTACAGAAATATAAGGATATAATAATGAATAATTTAGATATAAAAAAACATTGGGAAAAAGTATATCAAAATAACGAATTAAAAGATGCAAGTTGGCATCAAAGTAAACCTAAAACATCAATAGATTTTTTTAAAGAATTTAAAATCTCAAGAAGAGCTAAAATTATTGATATTGGAGGAGGAGATAGTTATTTGGTTGATAATTTACTTGATTTAGGTTATAAAAATATTACTGTTCTTGATATTTCAGAAACAGCTATTGAAAAAGCAAAAAAAAGACTTGGCAAAAGATCTTTAAAAGTAAAATGGATATTAGCTGATATTTCAAACTTTAAAACAAAGAAAAAATATGATTTTTGGCATGATAGAGCTACATTTCATTTTTTAACAACAGAAAGTGATATTTATAATTATATTAGTACTAGCCAAAAAAGTATAACAAATAAAGGTGTTTTAGTTATAGGTACTTTTTCAGAACAAGGCCCTAAGAAATGTAGTGGAATTGCGATAAAACAATATTCAGAATTATCTATGACAAATAAACTAAATCAATTTTTTGAAAAAATAAAATGTATAACGGTTGATCATAAAACACCATTTGACACAATACAAAATTTTGTTTTTTGTAGTTTTAAAAAAAAAATCTAATAAAAATAAGTTTTATGCCTATAAGATACTAAATTCAATATATAAAACATATCAATTTATTTCAAGTAAGATTTTTTAATGCCCCTCAAAGTTAGTTTAATGTGTTAAAATGAATTTATTTATTATTTGGAATTTCGGAAAAATGCTAGACATTAAATTATTAAGAACTAATCCTGATGCAGTTAGAACCTCATTAGAAAAAAGACATCATTATAAAATAAACGTAGATGATCTTATTAGTTCTGATGTATCTGTAAGAGACTTACAAACAAAAACAGATGAATTACGTAAAAAAAGAAATGATTCATCTCAATTAATTGCTAAAATGAAAAAAGAAGGTCAAGATACAAATTCAATTCAAGCTGAAGTAAAAGAAATTGGGGAAACCATAAAGAAGAATGAAGCTGAAGCAGCTGTTTTAGAAGCAAAAATAATTGATACAATGTATTCTATACCTAATCTAGTTCATGAATCTGTTCCTGTTGGAAAATCTGAAGAAGATAATCAAGAAGTAAGAAAATGGGGAGAAGTTCCTAGTTTTGACTTTGAAGTAAAAACGCATGATGAAATAGGAAAAGAACGTGGTTTTATTGATTTTGAAAGAGCTGTTAAACTTGCAGGAGCAAGATTTACAATGATGAGAGGAAGCGGAGCTAGACTAGAAAGAGCTTTAATCAATTTCATGTTAGATTTACATACAACTGAACATGGTTATGAAGAAGTTTTACCACCTTTTATTTCAAATAGAGAAACATTAACTGCAAATGGTAACTTACCAAAATTTGAAGAAGATCTTTTTGCTATTTCAAATAGTAACTATTTTCTTATCCCAACCGCAGAAGTACCTCTTACAAACATATATAGAGGTGAGATTTTAGAAAAAACTGATTTACCAAAATATTTTACTGCTTATACAGCGTGTTTTAGATCAGAAGCTGGAGCAGCAGGAAAAGATACTAAAGGGCTAATAAGAGTACATCAATTTTCAAAAGTAGAATTAGTAAAAATTGTTGAACCAGAAAACTCTTTTGATGAATTAGAAAAAATGGTAAAAAATGCAGAAAAAGTACTTCAACTTTTAGAACTACCATATAGAGTACTTTTATTATGTTCAGGAGATCAAGGCTTTAATAGTGCAAAAACTTATGATCTAGAAGTTTGGTTCCCAACTCAAAATAAATATAGAGAAATATCTTCTTGTAGTAATTGTACAGATTTTCAATCAAGAAGAGGTGCGTTAAGATATAAATTAGATCCAAAATCTAATACAATTTTTCCTCATACACTTAATGGTTCTGGTCTTGCGGTAGGAAGAGCATTAGCTGCAATATTAGAAGTTCATCAACAAAAAGATGGAACCATAAAAATTCCTAAGGCTTTACAATCATATATGGGTAATAAGGAGTTTATTTAATGTCTGCAGAACAAAAACCAAGTCAAGAAAAAATTTTAGGAACAATAAGAAAACATGAAAGACTTATTGATCTTGCAAAAAAATTAAATCCTTTTGGTAAAATTACCGAAGTTATTTTTGCTACTTTAAGCGATGTTATATCACCTGAAGAAAAAATTCTTTTTTGTAATGGAGAAACTCAAATAGGAGCTAAATATTTGCCGAATGGAACTTCTGTTCCTAGTTTATATAGTTGTGATTTGACAATTCTTACAAACAAAAACTTTCTTAAATTTATTTTTTTACAAACAGCTCACACTGTAAATATAAAAAATGTTGATAATATTGGTAATTTACATTATCAAACAATTTTTGGAAGTCAATTTGATGTAGAAGAAGAAATAAATGCAGAAGAAAAAGGTTTTAATCCGTCTCATTTAAAAGTTTCGGTAGAATTTAATAATTCAAAAAATGAAAAAGTAGCTTCATTAGACCTTGATACAATGGAAGATGCTTCTATAAAATCAATTTTACCTCAAATTAAGTTTTTATCTCAACATATTGGGAAACCTTTATTATCAATATAACTTTAAGGAGTTTTTATGCATATAGATGAATTTTTGAGAACTGCTGTAAATAAAAGAGCATCTGACGTTCATATAAAATCTGGATGTCCTCCAATGCTTAGAATAGATGGGCGTATAGTTCCTACAGAGATGAGACCTTTAACTCCATCTGATACAAAACAAGCTCTTTACAGTATTTTAAGTAATAGTCAAAGAGAAGAATTTGAAGCTAAAAAAGACCTTGATTTTTCTTTTATGGTTAGTGGCTTAGCAAGATTTAGGGTTAACTTATATCATGAACAAGGTCATGTAGGAGCTGTATTCAGAGTTATTCCTCTTAAAATAACACCTTTAGATAAACTAAATGCTCCTCCAGTAATAAAAACACTATGTAATTTTACTCAAGGATTAGTTCTTGTTACAGGACCTACAGGGTCTGGTAAATCAACACTTTTAGCAGGGATGATAGAACATATAAATACAACAATGGATGTTCATATAGTAACAGCAGAAGATCCAATCGAGTTTGTTTTTAGACATAAAAAAAGTATTATTACCCAACGAGAACTTCATCACGATACAGTAAGTTTCGGAACTGCTTTAAAAGCAGCATTACGTCAAGATCCAGATATAATTCTAATTGGGGAGATGAGAGATCCAGAAACTATTTTATCAGCACTAAAAGCAGCCGAAACAGGTCACTTAGTTTTAAGTACACTTCATACAATTGATGCCGTTCAAACTATAAACAGGGTTATAAATGCTTTCCCACCACACGAGCAAGCTCAAGTATTAAATCAATTAGGAAACGTTTTAAGAGGTTGCGTAGCTCAAAGATTACTTCCTAAAGCAAGTGGTATAGGAAGGGTTGCTGTAAATGAAATTCTTATAGGTACTCCAACTGTTACAGATTACATTCTAAAAAATCAGATAGATGGTCTTTATGAAGCAATAAGAGTTGGTGGCTATGATGGTATGCAATCTATGAATATGGGTATTTATAAGCATTATCAAGAAGGAAGTATTTCAATTGAAGATGCTTTAGCATATAGTGATAACCAAAATGAACTTCAACAGATGATGAGGGGTGCTTTCCACGGAAGTAGATAGATTTTGATTTAGAAATAGTTTTTATGTAGAGAACGCTTTTAAAGTGTTCTTTTTTTATTAAATATCAAAAGCGTCTAATTTATTATTAGAAAGATCAATATCAGGAAGAGTTTCAGCAGGATCTAATTGAACTGATTTTACTTTATCATTATATTCATAAGTAAGTTCTGCTTCTGATCTGTCTCCCTCCCAAAGTTGGAAAACTTTATTTCCGTTTTTAAATGTAATTGCTAAAGAAACAGGCATACTTATTTTACCTAATTTTTTTACAGTTATTTTTACTTGATATTTATTTCCTATTTTATTTTGAACTATTTTTGTAACCGCATAATCTAGTCTTTTATTTTCTTTAACCCATTGAGCAAAAAAACTATCTAATTTTTTATTTGATTGAGTTTCTAAAACTGATTCAAATTTATTATAATTAACAAAAGAATTAGCATATTTTATAGTAATCTCTTTTAAAGAATCTAATAAAGTTTTTCTTCCTAATCTATATTCTAATAACTTAAAAATTTGAGCTGATTTACCTTTTTCAATTATATTTTCCCAATCAAAATCAGTATTTTTTATTTCATCTGTAGTTTGAAATATTTGTGTATTAAAGCCAGATCTTGCTGCATCAACATAATTTTTTATTACTTTGTTAAAATAATCAACTTTTATATTTTTTTCTCTAACATAATAATTAGCCAAATATAGACTAGCACCTGATGTTATCCATTTTGGATATTCTCCAGATTCACCAACATAATGACCAAAATATTGTTGTGCAATATAGTAAGCTAAATTCCATTTTAAATCATATTCAAACTCTTTAAAATTTTCAAATTTTTCATAATTCTGATGTAAAATAACCATATTAGTATTAGCGTATCCACCTTTTAGTGCATTATTTCCAGGTAAAATAGCAAGTTGTTTATAAGGATAAAAACCAAAAATTTTATAATAAAATTCCATAATTTCTTTTGCTGACGCTAAAATACTTTTATTAAATTTAGAGGCTTTATTATTTTTATAATATAATTTGATTATATTTCCGTCTTTTGTTTGATCTGTTTCTGAAGAAATATAATTACTGACAGCTAATGAAAAAGAACGAGATTTATCTATTTTATAGGTTATTTTTTTATTTCCGCCTGTTTTTAAGTTTTCAGTATTCAATTCTATTGCTGATGCTATAGGAAATTCATCTTCATTAATTATAAGATTTAAATCATAATTATTTGAATCAATATCCTTTTTTTTCCATACACCATCTTCAAAATTTATTACTCTAGGATACCAGTTTGAAGTAAATATATTATTTATATTATCATCAAAAAAAATAATTCCATTTATTTTTGCAAGATTTGATACATCAAATTTTATTTTTAGTGTAATAGATTCATTCGGAGCTAAAATAGAAGGTAAACTAACTTGATAAATGGCTCTGTCTTCAATTTCTTTTCCTAAATATCTATATCTATAAATATTACTTGGTAAAATAGTATTATCAGAATTTGTAACTTCAGTTATTGATATTTTAGTATCATAGCTATTATTTAGACCTAAAGATAAAAAAATAGTATCAAGATTTTCTTTAGAGTTATTATAAATAATTATTTCTTCTGTTCCTGATAAACTTCTTTGTTTAGAATTTAATTTAGCATCTATTTTATAATTATTCATTGCAGAATAAGAATTTTCAGAAGTTAATAAAGTAAAAAAACAAGAAAATAAAATATAAAAAGAAATTTTACTAACTTTCTTATTGGTTTTAAGAATACCCTGAAGACCTGATTCGTATTTAAAATTAATACCTTTTAAGGATCCTTTATTAGGTTTTAAAGGTAAAATTTTCTCCGTTTGGGAGTTATACATAATTTTAAAATTATACAACAAAAATATATTTTTAGATTATATCAAAAGCCCTCAATTAATAGTAAAAATTTTAATTATTATTTTTTATTTTTTAAGATATAATTAAATCAAAATATATAATTATTAGTAATATCAAGGTTTTATGAATATAACAATCATTTCTGGAAGTCCTAGAAAAGCAAGTGTAACAAAAAGATTAGGTTTCTTTTTAGAAACTCAATTAAAAGAAAATAAAGATTTAAATGTAAATCATATTGTAATAAGCGATTTAGAACTTCCTTTTATTCAAAATGTTTGGACTGATATAAAAGATGTTCCAGATAGTTTTAAAGAAATATATCAAAAATTAAATGATTCTGATGGTTTTATCTTTGTAACACCAGAATATAATGGTGGTTATTCTTCTGCTATGAAAAACTTACTTGACTATTTTCCAAAAAGTACCTACGCAAAAAAAGCAATAGGAATTGTTACTGCATCTCCTGGTGCTATGGGTGGAATGAGAGCTGCAATGCAAATGCAACAAATGATTTTAGGTTTTTGGGGAATACCTTCTCCACACATGCTTATAGTTCCAAGTATAGATAAAAAATTTGATGAAAATAATAATCTTGTAGATGAAAGTTTTTCTAGTGCAATAAGTAGTTTTTTAACTGAATATCTATGGCTTTTTCATAAATTAAGAGATTAAAAAGTAATGAGTGAGAAGTGATGAGTGATGAGATAAAACGTCTGATCACTTTTCACTTCTCACCTCTTACTAAAATAGACTAGTCTATTAAAGTAACTTTAGTCATTTTAACATCTTCTAAAGGTTTGTCTTTTTCGTTTGTTTTCACTTTTTCTATAGCCATTACAATATCAAGACCTTCTGTAACTTCACCAAAAATAGTATAACCATGATCTAAATGAGGTTTTGCTTCAGTAGTAATAAAAAATTGACTTCCATTGGTATTTTTACCATGATTAGCCATTCCTAAAATACCAGCTTTATTGTAAGAAAGATTTGGAGCATCTTCATTTTCAAATTCTTTTCCAAAAGCAGAAACACCAGCCATACCAGTTCCTGTTGGATCTCCTGTTTGAATCATAAAACCTTTTATAACTCTATGAAAAATAATTCCATCATAATATTTTCTGCTTATTAAAGTAACAAAATTTTCTACTGCTTTTGGAGATTCTTTTGAAAATAATTTAAATTTTATTTTCCCCATAGTTGTTTCCATTTGAACTTTGTATTCTTTTTTATTATCAAATACAAATGCTTTTTCATCAGCTTTCTTTTCTTCTACTTTTTTATCAGTTGTTGTATTAGCAGCAACTTTTGTGTTATCAGTAGTAGCAGCTGTTGTTGCTGGTTTTGTTTCTTCAGCTTTTTTATCTGTTGCATTAGTAGCAACAACCTTTTTTTCATCTACTTTTTGAACATCTTTTGAACCTTCAGAAACAGCTGAATTTGTGGTTTTATTTTTATCAGTAGTTTTATTTTCTTCTTTTTCAGAACAAGCATAAGTTGATGCAAGCAATAAAACAGTTGATATTTTTAATACATAATTTTTATATTTCATTTAAATTTTTCCTAAATAAAAATAATTGCTAAAACAATTCTATTATTTTTATTGTTCAATGTTAATAGATTATTCTTAATTTTTAAGAACTTTTTTTATATCTTGTCGTTAATGTCGTTATATATAATATATTACATTAAATGTTGTCGTTGACTATTATAGTCGCTAGTAATAATATATAACTATAAGCTTATAAAAAATCAAATTTAATAATAAATAGGAGCCTTTATGAAAAAAGAAATAATTAATCCAGATGTTTTTTACACTAGCGAAGAAGTAACTGAAATTTTAAATGTAAGTTTAAGAACTACACAAAGAATTTTGAAAAGTGGAAATCTTCCTTCATTTAGAATAAATGGTCAATATAGAATAAAAGGTATTGATATATTGAATTTTTTGAGTAATGTTAGATATGATAACATTACAATATCTGAATCAGAAAAAGAAAAACCAGCAGATTTAATTCCTATGCTTGAAGTTTATTCAATAAACCTCGAAATAAGCCCTAATCTTAATAGTTTATTTGAACCACAAGATAAATCAGAAGTTTTATTATCGTTAAATAATATGAGAAAAAAAATTATCACAGAACTTGGTTTTATTATGCCAGGAGTGAGATTTAATGATAATACTGAGTTAAAAGAAAATAGTTATAGTATTCTAATAAATGGAACTTCTGTATCAAATGGAAAATTATTTACTAATAAGCTTTTTGCTTATTCAACTGATAAAGCTGATATTAAATTATCTGAAAATATGTATTTAAAACCTATTACTAAAGAAAAAGGTTATTGGGTTGAAAAAGAGCTAAAAGAAGAAGCTGAATCAAAAGGATTTATAATTTTAACACCTGAAGAATTATTATTAGATCATATTAATTTTATTATTAGAAAATTTGCCCATGAAATAATTTCAAAAGATGAAGTTTTTCTTATCATAGAAAATCTTAGAAAAAATTACCCAATAGTTGTTGAAGAAGTTATTCAAGATAATAATAATGAAAGCAATAAATTATCAATTGGTAAAATAACAAAAATATTAAAGGAATTACTTAGAGAACAAATATCAATTCGTAATATTAGATTAATACTTGAGTCTCTTGGTGATTTTATTGAAGAAACAACAGATCCAGAGATACTTGTTGAACTTTTGAGAAAATCATTATCGAATCAAATATGTTCTAAATTAGTTGATAATGATTCTGAAGAAGGTATAATTAATGTATTAGGGTTAGATACTGATTTAGAAAAAACATTAATTGAGGGTATAAAAACTAATGAATTAGGTAAAAAAGAATTTTATATTTCAAGTGATATTTCTTCTAGTATTATTGCTAAAATAAAAGAATTTAAAGATATAAAAGTGATTATTTGTTCTCCTTTAGTTAGAAAATATCTTAAACAGATTTTAGAAAGAAATTTTCCAAATATTTCCGTACTTTCTTATCAAGAAATTGGAAAAGAATTTAAAGTTAATTGTGTAGGAATGATAAAAATATAATAACTTGTCTATATTGAGGATTAGAAGTAAAAAGTTATAAGTAAAAATATAGATATTATCTCTTATCTGATTACTTTTCACTTTTTACTTTTTACTCTAGAAATCTGGAAAAAGTTTAATAAGAGGAACAACATCAGATTTTTGGTAACTTAAATTTGATATTAACAATTTATCTTTTGTAAACTCTTCAAAAACACTCATCCAATCTAATTCTTCTTTTATTTGACCTTGTGGCTTT
>JBBTGK010000094.1:0-6131 GCA_038060635.1 Cyanobacteriota bacterium
TATAAATTTTAATTCAATTCAAGATTCTTTTTATACTTATTACAATAAATTTGCTGCAGAACATTTATATAGAGTTGTTTCAGGAATTGAATCACTTGTTTTAGGTGAAGGTGAAATACTCAGACAAGTAAAAGATTCTTTTAATAAATCATTTGAACTTGGAATGACTGGTAAAATATTTAATGCACTTTTTAAATTTGCAATAGAAACAGGTAAAAAAATTAGAACTGAAACGAGTATTGCCCATAAAAAAATATCAACTGGTTCTGTTGTTGCAAAAATAGCTACTGATAATTTTGAAATACTAAGTGATAAAACCGCGTTACTAATTGGAGCAGGTAAAATAAGTAAAATAACCGCAAAGAATTTAAAAGAAAAAGGTATTGGTAAAATTATTATAGTAAATAGGTCTTTTGAAAAAGCAGATATTCTAGCAAAAGAATTAGATTGTATCGCAATGAATTATGAAAATATGAATAATATAATAAATGAAGCTCATATTATTATTGTTTGCACTGGAGCTCCAGAATATTTACTTTCAAGAGATAATTATTATTCTAATAAACCAGTCTTGTTAATTGATTTATCAATGCCAAGAAATATAGAACCTGAGTTATCACTTACACATAATATTAATCTTTATGATCTTGATTCTCTTGAAAAAATAGTTATTTTAAATAAAGAACAACAAACTGAAGTTGTTAAAGAAATTGAACTTATATTGGCAGAAGAAATGCTTAAATTTGTAGAATGGTACAATAGGATAGATTTTTATCCTGTAATTTCTTTTTTATCGTCTTTGTTTGAAGAATTAAGCTCAAGTAAAGTTGAGAATATAATTAAAAAATTTAACCTTGATGATAATGATAAAAAATTTATTGATATTGTTACTAAAGCTATTATTCAAAAAATAATACATTATCCTGTTACCAATCTAAAAATGACCCACGATAAAGAATTAAAAAAATTTTATTCGGAAGTTTTAACAAATTTATTTCAAAAAAATACAGAACTGGAATCATCTATGGAAGCAAATATTAAACTTTATCAAATTGATTCTACTGAAGAAATAATTATTACATCCTTTCTGGGACAACAATCTAACGATATTGAAATGATTTTAGATCAAGAAAGAATTAAATTTACAGATTTTTATAATATGATTGAATTTTCACCTTTAGTTTCATCATTATCAAATCTTTTTGAAGATATAAGATATAGAGAAAGTGAAAAAACTATTAGAAAATATAAGCTTAATAAGAATAATGAAAAAATTATTTACATAGCAACTAAAGATATTATTCAAAAAATAATAAATTTTGTTTTTACAAATCTAAAAATAATAAATGATGAAAATTTAGAAAAAAAATATTCAGATGCTTTGACATATTTATTTCAACTTGATAATAAAGATAGTTATCAAAAGTATTTTCGTAAGAAAGAAAATAGTAATACAGTTTTAATAAAATTATGAATATTTTAATCTAAATAATTACCTTATCCTATCAATAAGTAGTTATAAACAATTTAAAAAATTATATTTTTAACATATAACCAACTCTTGGTATGTTTATCAAAATACTAGGACTAGATGTTGAATTTTCAATTTTTGCTCTTATTCTTGTAATATGAGTTCTTATTGAATCTGGGTTTCCTGTTCCTGGTGGATATTTAAGAACATTCTCTAATAATTCATCAATTGAAATTACAGTATTTTTTTTATCAAAAAGATAATTTATTAGATTAAATTCTGTCAAAGTAAGATTTATTTTTTTCCCCATAGATTTGATAGTAAAACTTTTTTTATCAATTTCAATTTTAATTTTATTATCATTTGAGTTTTCAACAGTAGGACGAATGTTATTTTGCAATTGAGAATAAATTTTATCATATTCTTTTTTATCAGAAATATCTCTAATAATTGTTACTTTAGCTTTTTTAGAATCATATATTAGGTCTCTCAAAATTATTTCAGCAGAGTAAATAGTTCCATTTTTTTTTAAAGCAGTAATTTCTTGATATTTACCTTGGAAATCAGGTATAATAGAATAAATTTTATCAAATTCATTTGGATAGAATAGTTCATTGATATTTTTACCAATTATTTCATCTAAAGAATAACCAGATAAAGATAAAAAAGTTTGATTAGCTTCTATTATAATTTTATCTACATGTATCAAAACTCCTTCAAATGTTAACTCTGAGAGTCGTTTTAACTTTTCTTCTCTTTCTTTATTTTCTCGGTTTAATTTATTAAGTAAATAATGTGTTCCTATTCGTGCAATTGCAACGTGAATATTTACAGGTTTTGTTATATAATCATTGGCACCTACTTCTAAGCACTCAACAATATTTTCCGATTCACTTTTTGCCGTAACCATAATAACAGGTAAATCAATTAGTGAATATTTTTGTCTGATTAATTTTAAGGTTTCTAGTCCATTTATTTTAGGCATCATATAATCAAGTAAAACAACTCTAATATCTTCTTTATCTAATAAAAATAATCCTTCTTCGTAATTTTTAGCTTCAATAGTATTATATCCTTGAAACCCTAGTAAAGAAGATAAAAAGAATCTTATGTCTTCTAAATCATCAATAATTAAAACTTTTCCTTCTTTATTATTCATTAAAATTTGACCTCAAAATATAAATCTTTCATTTCTAAAATATTCATTTAAGTATTTAACAAAATAAATAGTTAAATAAAAGTACAAAAAATAACTTATCACAACTTTTACATTAAAGGCAAAGACAGTTCATTCCTTACAAATTATTTTTTTATTAATTACTAAATTATACTCAAGGAAAATTATTTTTCTAAGAATAATTAACAATAAGTTTACATTCATAATATTCTTAATTTTTCTACTTCTTAAGTGGTACATATTAGAAAAAAATAGAAATTATAATTCTTAAGCTTTGTATCTATTTAATTTTATAACTAGATTAAACTTAATATTTTCTTCCAAGTATTAAGTTATTTTTATTTTAAAATTAATATAGAATAAAATAAACTATAAACCATGTTACAATGGTATCCTATATTTTTTAGTATTTATTATATATTTTTGGAAATAATGAAAACAGGCTTTAAACTTTATATATCTTCTTTTCTTAGTATTTTATTAGTCAGTTGTTCTGGTGGAAATTCGGCTACAACACCTGCTATGCCTAATATTGCAAATCTTGCTGTAAAACCATCGTCATCTACTGAAACAGAAATAAAAAGAATTAATCTTACTGGTAAAGTATTAGATGGAATAACAAAAAAACCTATTGATAATGCAAATATTTTAGTTTATGTAATATCAAATGATAAATTGATTGAAAGTTTAAAAAATGGAAATAAACCCGAGCCAATTCCATCTTCATCGCCTCTTGTGTCTTCTGGAACTTCAACGGCTACAATTCCAGAAATTAAACCAATCCCTTCTATTCAACCACCTTCACCAAAACCTATAGAAGAAAATGAAGAAGTTTCTAAACCTGTTACTAAGCCTATAGTTAAAGGAAATCAAAAACCAGTTGCTAAAACTACTATAAAACCATCTATAAAACCAGTCGCTAAACCTACCATAAAGCCATCTGTAAAACCAGAGCCGATTAAATCATTAACACCTATAGAAAAACCAACCGCAACACCAAAACCTAAAGAAGAATTATCACCAAATGATTTAAAAAGTGTTTTATCTGATATTAAAATCAATAATATTCAAGAATTTGAATCTAAAACAGGTAATGATGGTAAATATTGGGTTAGTAAAGTTCCTGATAGTCCTAATTCTGTAACAATTTTAACTGTATCTGCTGATAATTATAAATCCTTTTCTGTTTTTTATTTAGATAATAATAAATCTGAAGATATTTATCTAATGCCTTCTAATCCAAATAAATATTATTCTTCAGTTTCAGCTTCTGTTTTATCATTAAATAATAATCCAATAGAAAATGCTTTTGTTTCATCTTCTTACACAATAGGAGAATCTTTCTCTGTTCCTACAAATAGTAATTTAAATGGTGAATTTAATTTTGATGATATTGAAGTTGGTGAAAGAATATTTGTTGCAAGTAAAAAAAATGATTCTGGAAAAATAATTTCTATGGGTTTTTTAGATACAGATATTAAAAAAACAGATAAATCATACAAACAAAAAAAATCTGAATTAGAAAAAAAAGTTGAAAAAATCATAGAAAAAGATGATACAAAAATAACTGAAATTTATGATAAAAAAGATGAAAAACTTGATTCTTCTGATATTAAAAAAATAGAAGAAGTAAAAAAAGATGATAAAGAAATCAAAGAAGAACCTAAAAAAGAATTTAAATTAGACAAAGATAAACCAAATATAAAAGTTGGTTCCGTTGTTGATTATATCAACTTAAAAGGTAAAATTGATTCTAAAGAAATGACCTTAAAAAATGTAAACGTTTATATTGTTTTTAAGAAAAAAGGGTTACCTAAAGAAGAAATATTTTTTGATGAAAAGTATTTTAATAAAACGTCAGAAGACTTTGAACTTGAATTGCCTAAATTAGATAGTATTTATCAATATCATCTTGAATTTGTTGGTGTAAATAAAAAAGGCTTTAGAAGTTATCATCATGAGTATGGAATAAAAAAAGATACTAAGGATATTAAGTTCTCATTTTTAGAGCCAATTTCTGTTGGTAAATTTGATATTATAAATAAAAATGATTCTAAAATCCCTGTTTTTATGTGGAATGCTGTAGAAAAAACATCTTTTTATAAAGTTTCGCTTGATAGAGAAGATAAAAATGGTAATGTTAATACAATTTGGGAAGGAATTACTCCTTTTAACTCAGCTGTTTATCCTATAACAACTGGTGCAAATAAAATTACTCCTGCTTATTCTTATTCTTGGAGTGTTTCTGCAATAAAAGATACAGATCCAATTGATAAATTGAGTTTTGCTAAATTAAATACATTGTTTTTGAATGATGTTTCAAATTCTTCCATTATGGAATTTAAATTAAATTCAAAAGATGATGACATAGAAGAAATAGATAAAGACAAAAAGAAAGAAGGTTAATTATTAAATACTTAATAAATGCCATTTTGGCAATAAATCTCTTAACACTTAATTCTTATGCTGACGAAATTAAGTTTTATTATAATACCTCTGGAAATATTTCAGTAAAAAATTGGATTTCTAATGATACAGTTACACAATTTGCTGTTCAAAAATTATCGGCAGAAGAACAATTAACAGCTAAGCCTCAAAATCAAACTACAATAGGTAAAACATCTACTCATTATTTAGAATTAAATTCTAATTATTGGTTTGGTTTGGTTTCTCAAAATAATTTATTCAACTTAGGTCCTTTATTTGGAATTGGTTTTGATTTTTTATTTAGTTCAACTTCTTTTTCTAACTCATCAATTCCTCAAAGTTCGCAAGAGTTTTTATTAAATGCTAATTCATATTTTATGGATATTTCTTTTATAAAATTAGCTCTTTTACACGATGAAAAAATGAGTAAATATATTTCTCTTTCTGGACATTATACAAATTTTAGTAACTATGCACTAAGTAAATTGTCAACTTTAGATGGTTTAGCTTTAGGAGTAGAAGGTAAATATAACTTATTTGATGTTGCAGATCTTCATTTAAATGCTAATTATATTCCTGTAATAACTAATGCTAATTTAAATAAATCTTTTGGAATTAATGCCGATACAGGAATTAAATGGAATATATCGCCAAAAGCATCAATAGATGTTGGTTATAAAGCTCTTTATTATTCTGGTTCGGCAGATGTTGAAGTTAATGCTAAAGATACAGCAGGTAAAGATGTTATCATAAAAGGTAATTTAACATTATCAGATTTAATTCATGGGCTTACATTTGGTGGAACATATTATTTTTAGTTTTTTTTGTGATAAAATGTATATTCAATGAAATGTAATATTTTAGTGTGGGATTTTAAAAATATTTAATGGGAATAAATGTACTAAAGTTTGGTGGAACATCAGTTGGAACACCTGAAAAAATAAAAAAGGTAGCAAAAATAATATACGATACTAAGAAGAGTACAGGGAATCAAATTGTTGTGGTTGTTTCTGCAATGGGACATAGTACAGATGAATTGATTGATCTTGCAAAGCA